>NZ_JBEUEL010000023.1:0-50895 GCF_041725775.1 Pueribacillus sp. YX66
TAGGAAGATTATTTAAATCAATTAGCTAATCCCATTTTCCCCGTGTTATTTCGTTAGGTTCTTGCTTTTTAGAACGTGACGAAATAACACGGAAACCAAGCGATAGCGCGGTAGCCTAAAAAGCGTACAAAATAGAGTGCTGAAAATATTGGTGTAAAAGAACAACCGAGAATAACTTGACACATACTGGACAAATCTCGTGATTGACAGGATTCCTAGTATTGATATCGTTCGCTTTTCGACGTCTGGAACAGAAGCGATACAAACTGCATTAAGAGGCGCGCGTGTTTTTACTGGTCGAAATTTAATTATGAAAATGGATGGCTCATATCATGGTTCTGGTGACATTGCAGAATACGATTCATTCGTTTCTCCTGTAAGGAAGGGGTTATCTCCACATATCGATAAAGAAGTTGTCATCGGTTATTTTAATGATGAACGTACATTTCAAATCATTGACCAATATAAAGATCAGCTTGCGGCTGTAATTGTTGAAGGTGTAATGGGGGCTGCAGGAATTATTCCACCTGAAAATGGATTTCTAAATCAATTACAAGAAAAGTGTCGACAATATGGGATTGTATTTATACTTGATGAAGTGATTAGTTTTCGATTGGCAAATGCAGGGGCTCAAGAAATTTACGGATTGGAACCAGATATCACAACGCTCGGAAAGGTTGTTGGTGGTGGAATGGCCGTCGGTGCATTTGGGGGAAGAGCTGATATTATGAGTGTGTTTAACCCTTCGAAGCCAAATGCTGTTCACCATTCAGGAACATTTGCAGGCACTCCAATTGCTGCGGCAGCTGGCATCGCAATGTTGAAAAAATATCAAGGAGAAACAATTATACACTTAAATGAAAAAGGCAATCAGTTTGCTGAAGATTTAAAAGATTTAATTTATGAATATAACCTGCCTCTAACAGTAACACATATCGGCTCGCTTTTAAATTTACATGCGATTGATACTCCGATAAAAACAGTCGATGATGTAAGACGTGGAAATCAAACTGTTTTGCAAGCCATTCAATTAGCGATGCTAAATGAAGGAGTATTTTTTCCTAAAAGAGGGATGATGAGTTTATCGACAGCAATAACTACTGATGAATTTGAATTTGTACTTGCTATGTTTGACAGAGTGTTTAAAAAATATTCAATGTTTATCGAATGATCATAAAATAAGCCGTTTGCTATAGCTACGGCTTATTTTACATTCATAATGCAAAAGAGTACTGTTTAAAAAGTTGTTGAAGTTGATTTTGGACGGAAAATCCTAATTCTTTTTCAATATATTTTGTATATCTTTCGGCAACGCTTTTAGCTTGTAAAAATAAATTTGATTTTAAAAGTCGTTCAATATAATCCAAATAAACGACATCTTGATAAGGATCTACTGCCAATAGTTTTTCAAAATACTCAATTCCGAGTTTATAATTGTTAGGATTCCAGTATAAATGCGCTACTTGTTTTAATACATCTAAATATTGTGCACGTAATTTTTTGCGTTCAACTTCTAGGAAATCTGCATACGGATATTCTTCAAAATAATCTCCTTTGTATAAGGATTCAGCTTTTAACAAATTCTTCGTTCGGGTTGCTAAAGAATCTGTTTTATCGTGAATGAAGTGCGTAAATTTATCAACGTCTAAATATAATAAAGTACTGTTAAACCGATAATGGTTTTTTGATTGCGTAATGTACGTTGATAACCGACCAGATTTTATATTGGGTTCTAAAGCTTTTCGCAATGTGGACAACGCAACATAAAAGTTTTTATTGATCGAATCTAAAGAATGATTTGGAAAAAGTAAATCTAGCAAAAAGTCTTTATTTAAATTTTGATTTCGACACGTAATCAAAATTTGTAATAACTGTAAACTTGATGACCGGGTTAAATTAACAGGCTTATCGTTTAACAATATTTTAAATTGCCCGAGGGTTTCTATCCTTAATGACACGGTATTTTCTTGGTTGACGACTAGTTTAGGCTTCTTGTCGTGCAGTTTTTCAATGAAGATACGATAATTGTTTTCTTGACTGATTTTAAGCAAACGCTTTCGTAATTTCTCAGCTTTTACGCTATCCTTTTTATTCAAGCTTATTTTTAGTTGCAAATATAAAACGACACAGCGATAGTAGGAGAAATGTTTGTAAACGGAGTATGCGTTGTTTAAGTAACTTTCCGCTTGTTCCCATTGCTCCAGTCTCATATAATTTTTACTTAACTCAACATAAGCTTCTCCGACATCAAGATCATTTCCATAATGTAACGCATGACGTAGTGCTTTTTCAGCCCATTTAATCGATTGGACATAGTCTTGTTTATAACGTAAATATTTACTCATGCTACAATAGGAAAAAGTTTTTCCAGTATCATCTTCGTCAGATTGTTGTCTTAATTCAATCGCTTGTTTTAAAAAAGGCTCAGCTTCTTTAAAGTTATTTTTTTCAAGGTAAATAGCTGATAACAACCAAAGAGAATAGGTTTGATAATAATGATATTGAAATTTTTCGGAGTAAAATAAGGCTTTTTTTACATAATAAATCGCTTCATCGTAGTTGCCTGAAAAAATTAATGTTTCAGCTATTCCTAGATGATTTAAAATCATTTTGTCATGAAGATTAATTTGCATACTCACTTCCAAGGAATCTCGATAAATTTGTTTTGCTTCGTGAATGTCGCCTTTATAAATAAAAATGGTCGCTAACCGATATTGTGAATGAGCCACCAAAGAAAGTTGGTTGTTTTTTTTATATTTATTAATGTCATTTCTCATCGTTGGGATGAGTTGTTCTAAGATTGATAGTGGGATGCAACGAATAAGAAAAACATCAAAATCATGTGAAAACAAATTAGCATTTCCTGATTCTAAACAACGAGTAAGCAAAGTTAAAAAATCAGACGGATTGTAACGGCTCTCAGTAATCCGAATCATACGGGTCGCTTGAAAGTAATCTTTTCCTGCAACATAGTGGACAAATGCGGGAAGATATAAAGACATTTCTTCATAAATATGAGCGAGTTTTATATGTTCTTTATTAATGTTTTTAGCATATTTCATTTTCTTTGTTAATTTGCTATATAAAAACTCTCGTAGCGGTTGCGGATAATGATAAAAGTGTTCTTTGTCTTTATACACGATTTGACCGTCTGCAAAAAGTGTTTCTAGTATTTCTTCAGAATCATTTATTTTTAAATATTTATTTATTGCTGACGGATGCAGTTCTGTCAATATAGAAGAGTGAACTAAAAAAGATTGTATTTGTTCACTTTGTGAATGAAATATATCGTTAAAATGAGACAAGTTTTGATTTATTAATTTTAACAATCTCACCATCCCCTGTCCAAAGAGCGGCGAACGATGCTTTAACCGCTATTGATTAAAATCATAATACCTAAATTTTTAAAACTATTCAATTAAATTTTATTAAAAAATAATATACATTGAAAAATTGTTAGAATTCAGTTACCTTCCAGTTTTAATATAAAAATGAATCTATTCAAAGTTACATTCGTTGATTTTGAATCGATATATTTATTATGAAAGGAATGATATTTATGAACATCGTAGTTTTAGGTGGGGCAGCACATATGGCTCAACCTGCTGTAAAGTATTTAGTAGAAAAAGAAGAAATTAATAATATTGTTTTAGCTGATCTTCACTTCTCAAAAGTAGAGAAAATAGCGAACAGATTAGGTTCTAAAGTTCAGCCTCAAGCTGTGGATGTGAACAAGAGAGAACAGTTAGCCAATACGATTAAAGGAGCAGATTTAGTCCTAAATTTTATTGGTCCGTATTTCAAATTTGGAACAAAAATATTAGAAACTGTCATTGATGCAGGTATCCATTATATTGATATATGTGACGATCATGATACAACATTAGAAGCATTAGCATTGAATGAACGAGCAATAGAAAAGGGAGTGACAGCACTCATCGGCATGGGGGCTTCTCCTGGAATTACGAATGTTTTAGCGCGTCTTGCATCAGATGAATTGGATCATGTAGAGGAAATAAATACATATTGGTTAGTAGGAAAATCAGAACTTGGTGGTTTTGGGGCAATGATCCATATGTTTCACATCATTGATGGTAAGGTGCCAATTTTTAAAGATGGAGAACTTCAATATATACCAGCATTTCGAAAAGAATCATCAAGGACGATTGATTTTGGCGAACTAGTTGGTGAAGTTACTTTATATCCGGTTGGACATCCAGAACCTGTTACATTGTCACAATCTATACGAGGGGTTAAAACTGTTACAAATTATGGGGGCTTACTACCTGATTATTTAAACTCTCTTTACAAAACTTTAGTTGACTTTGGTTTGACAAGTGAAGAATCGATTTTTTTTAGAAATGAAAAAGTTTCTCCACTAGAATTTCTACTAGCCTATTTTCAACATAAGCAAGAAAAAAATCCAAGTTATTTTTCGGTTGGAAAAAAGCCATTAGGAGCATCACGTATCGAAGTAATAGGCGTAAAAAATGGGGAGCGGGCTAGCTATACGTTTACAAAGGCTGGGCACTATACAATGGCAAACAGCACATCTTTACCAACAGCTGTGGCTGCCTATTTAATGTTAAAAGGTGAGATAACTGAAAAAGGTGTGATTCCACCTGAATCTATTAATCCGAAAAAAATACTTTTACCGTTAAAAGATACTGAATTTTTTTCAGATGCAAGAACTTTTCAACTAAAACAAAAATTAGGAAATCAAACATTTTCTGCCCAACTTTTTGATACAGAGTTGTTTGACGAGATTTAATGGTGTACGGACATATTATCGAAAATAGTTAATGATGTAAAAATTAATTACTTTTTAAAAGTCATATTAAAAAACTCGTTGACATATATAAACTATTCGGTTACAATTTACTCATAATTTAAAAATATTTTTAAACACTACCTAAGATTGACAACAATTCATCACCCGAATTGTTTCTCAACTGTAAGCTAGTGGATGGCATACTAATAGAGATTAGATTCTCTCTACGTATGTCATTTACTGGCTTTTTTTGTTTTTCTGGGTTATTTACAAAATCTTAAAACGGCAAATCATGTTTTAGGAAAATATTTAAGTGTTACGCTAAGGAGGTGAAGAGTTAGAAGACTATATTTATCTTATTGCTAAATAAATGAAAGCGTATTCGAAATGATTTAATAAGGGGGATAATAATGTTTTCGAAGAGAAGAAGCTTAGGATTAATGATGTTTTTGTTAAGTATTTTACTCATTGCATGTGGAAGTAATGACAAGAATGAAAGCGCTTCGAGTAGTGAGGGGAAAAAAGATTCAGATGAATTTTACGAAATTAATATAAATAACTGGGCCACATCGACACACCATTATGCGTATAACGTTTATGAGCCTTGGAAAGAACTTGTAGAAGAAAAAACGGACGGAAGAGTAAAGGTAAATATTTATCACGGTGCTTCTCTTGGTAAATCTTCTTCTGTTTACCAAGATGTAAAAGGTGGATTGTACGAAGTTAGTTTATTAGTTACAAACTACTTCTATGATACAAACTTCTTTCCATATACAATCGGAAACTTGCCATTTGCTTTTGAGAGCTCGGAAGCAGCGTCAAAAATTATGAAGGAATTTGGCGAAAAATATGCGAACGATGATTTAAAAGATATTATTGTTATGGATCCGACTGCAACTGACGCATATGATTTATTCTCAACTAAGCCAGTAAAAGCAGTTGAAGATATGAAAAACATGAAAATACGTGCAAGTGGTAAAAGTGAAACTGAACTTGCTAAATCTCTCGGCGGTGTACCAGTAACATTAACGACTGACGATACTTATGAAGGTCTCCAAAAGAAACAAGTTGATACGACTTTTTACACACCGATCGGATCAGTTGGGATGAAATTTTTCGAACCAGCACCATACATTACGAAGCTTAATGTTTCAGTAACGCCAATGATCCCTGTCATGAATAAAGATTTTTACGAAAAGCTACCAGATGATTTGAAAAAGTTGTTTGACGAGGAACTAAATCCAGCATTGTCTGAACTGTTCACGAAAAGTTATGAAACAGAGCTCGAAAAATCTTACGAGCAATTGGAAAAAGAATTAGCTAGCCGTGGGGAGATTATTACGATACCAGATAAGGAATTACAACGTTTTAAACAAGCAGGTAAAGTATCTTGGGACGAATGGATAGAAGATGCAAATAAAAAAGGTTATCCTGGTCAAGAAATGGTTGACGAATTATTTAAAATGATGGAAGAAGAGGGATTACCAACTCCATTTTAGTTGTATAAGAGCTTCTAATCCTTGTTGGGGTTAGAAGCTTCTACTTTTAATAGAATTGAGGTATTTAACATGATTATTAAGACAATTAACTTTTTGACGAATGTAACAAAAGGAATCGCATTGACTGTAATGGCTTTTATGATGTTTTTTGTCGCATTTGCTGTAATCAGTAGGCTGATTTACGAACCAATATTAGGTGATGTAGAAATTGTTCAATTAGGAATGGTTGTACTTATCATGTGTGGACTTGCTTACACCCAACGTGTCGATGGTCATATTTCTATCGGGATCATAGTCGATAAAATGCCATACAAAGGACAGAAAATCCTTGATGTTATAGCAAGTCTATTAAATGTTATCGTAACATTTGTTATCAGTTTTATTTTTATAAGTGTGTTTTTAAATCATAAAAATGAAATGCAACTCAGCACGAGTCTACTGGAAATTCCATACTACCCGTTTGACTTTGTTATTATTCTTGGATTTACAATGTGGGGATTACAAGCCCTGTTAAAAATGATTAACTCTTTTGTTGAATTATTTTCACCAAATTATGAGTAGAAAGAGAGGTACAATAAGATGCCGTATGAACTAGTTGGTCTATGTGGTTTAATTTTAATGTTTATTTTAATGTTTTTAAGAATACCTATTGCGATATCAATGGCGATTCCTGCATTTCTTGGAATTTTATATCTAAAAGATTGGGAAACGCTAAAAACGGCAGTAGAAACAATTGTTTGGGATCATAGTTTTAGTTACACGTTAAGTACAATACCGATGTTTGTGCTAATGGGAGAGTTGCTATACGTCAGTGGCATCAGTACTGAGTTATTTGCTACGTTTCGAACTTGGCTCAGTCGGTTAAGAGGTGGGCTGGGTATGGCGACAGTAGGATCTTCAGCTTTATTTGCTGCGGCATCAGGATCAAGTTTAGCGAATACCGCCACAATGGGTGTCATCGCTTCAAAAGAAATGCTGCGCTTCGGATACAATAAATCACTCATCGGAGGTTCAATTGTTGCAGGAGGTACTTTAGGGCCGTTAATTCCTCCAAGTACTCTTTTTATCATTTATGGAATGATGACAGAACAATCGATTGGTCAATTGTTAATTGCAGGAATTATTCCAGGAATAATCTTAATGTTACTTTACTTTTTAACAATTTATATAATTGCTTTAATTAAACCAAACTATGCTCCTGCAGTAACTGAAAAAGTTACCTGGACGGAACGCTTTAATTCATTAAAATCAACAATTTGGGTAATTGTACTGTTTTTCATCGTTATTGGCGGTATGTATTTAGGAATTTTCAACCCAACTGAAGCGGCTGGGATTGGGGCTTTTGCTACTTTTATAATTACGCTAATAAGAAGAAAATTAACGTTTAAAACGTTTATTGGGGCGATGTCAAGCACATTAAGGACAACAGGTTTTTTATTTGCGATTATTATTATGGCGTTTCTATTAAACTATTTCTTTACAATAACTAAAATCCCGTTGCTTTTAGCAGATTTTCTTAACGGTTTATCATTACCACACTATGCGCTTTTTGCTGTAATTATTTTAATGTATTTGTTCCTTGGTGCAATCATGGATGCACTTGCGATGGTTGTAGTTACAATTCCAATCATTTTACCACTCATGTCAGTGATGGGAATGGATCTCATTTGGTTTGGGGTAATTATCGTTCTTGTTATTGAATTAGCTATGATGACTCCTCCTATAGGGATGAATGTTTTTGTACTTAGAGGGGCTGCCCCAGAATTATCTTTAGATGAAATTTTTAAAGGTTCGTTTATTTTTATTATTCCAATCATCGTTTTGATTGTGATTCTATATCTATTCCCTCAACTGGCACTTTATTTACCAAGTAATATGTATTAAAAAATATTGTATGGAGCGTGTTCTGAAATGAATGAAGGTATCAATCGACCTTGGCACAAATTTTATACAGAAAAAAATAAAAGTGTATTTAAAATCCCAAACTTGTCATTATATCAAATGTTGGAAGAAACAGTTCAAAAATATCCAAATTCAACAGCGATTATCTATGAAGGAGAAACAGTTACATACCAAACTTTAAAAGATAAAATAGATCGTTTAGCAAATGCTTGGAAGCAATTGGGTATCAAGAAAAGCGAGCGGATAGGCTTAATGCTCGGTAACCACCCTGATTATATTATTTGTTATTACGCTGCACAGATGCTTGGAGCAACGGTTGTTCAGGTAAATCCAAAATATACACCAAGGGAATTACTAGAAATTATTAATGATGCTGGAATCCAGTTTATTGTGGCATCAGCAACAAATTGTTATTTATTAAGAGAAGTTGAAAAGGAGGTTCAGTTTCAATTCGTTTTTTTGTCAAACAATGATAGTGTTAGGCAAAATAACGCTTCATTATCAAGTCCGACTTATTCAATTGATAAACTAATTCACGATTTTTCTTTACTTGAAAATTATGAAGAGATTAATATTACCGAAGATATCGCTGTTATTCAATATACCGGAGGCACGACGGGAAAAGTAAAAGGTGCTATGCTTACGCATTACAATTTGCTTGCGAACGTCGTCCAAAGTTATTCGATGTATAATGAGCGACTTGAAGATGGAAAAGAAACTACTTTACTCGCAACACCGTTGTATCACGTTTATGCAATGACAGCAGGTATGAATCTATCTATTTTTTCTGGACATACATTATTAGTTGTTTCTACATTTGATGTAGACAAAGTACTTTTATTAATTAAAAAGTATCGTCCAACTTTTTTTCCTGGTGTACCTACGATGTATAATGCATTTGTAAATCATCCACATGTGCATAAATACGGGTTAGACAGTTTTAAAGTCTGTTCTAGTGGTTCCGCACCGTTACCTCCTGATATTTTACATCGTTTTGAGAAGACTTCAGGCGTTTCCATTTTGGAAGGATTTGGAATGTCAGAAACGTCACCAACCTCTCATCGAAGTCCAATTAATGCACCACGTAAAATTGGAAGTGTTGGTATACCAGTACCATTAACAGATAGCAAAGTTGTAGATAATAGTGGTAATGAAGTAGAAGTTGGTGTAACTGGCGAATTAATTATTAAAGGCCCTCAGGTGATGAAGGGCTACTGGAATAAGCCACGAGAAACTAAAGAAGTGCTTCATAACGGATGGCTTTACACTGGTGATCTCGCAACAATGGATAGGGATGGTTATTTCTATATCGTTGGTCGAAAAAAAGAAATGATTATTTCAGGAGGGTTTAATATTTATCCTCAAGAAGTTGAAGGGGTTCTTTATGATCATCCAGCTGTTAAAGAAGCAGCAGTTATCGGAATTCCACACAAGTATAGTGGTGAACAGGTAAAAGCGTTTGTTGTTTTAAAAGAAGGTAAAACAATTACTGAGGAGGAATTATTAAATCATTGTTATAAGCATTTAACACGTTACAAAGTTCCGAAACAATTTGAAGTTCGCAAATCACTTCCAAGAAATACAGTAGGAAAATTGTTAAAACGAGTTCTTATAGAAGAAGAGCGAAATAAATAAAAGAGGGATAAAATCAACCTCTTTTATTTATTCTTAATTTTTTTGATACAACCGCAAAAGCTTTCTCGTCCATTTATCAGAAGTTTTTCTGATTTATTTTCCATCAATCTGAATAATCGGCATTACTTCTGAATTTGTGCTAGATAAAATGACTTTGTCATCTGCCTGAAGTTCTTTTTAACGTAATGGTTTCTTACATACGAAATTTGATTTGTTTCACAACCGTGTAATTCCATTTAAGATAATTACGAATATTTGATGAACCCCCTTCCGTCACTACCCCATTTCGGTGTAAGATAGCCTCATACTAGAATTTTTTATTTCTTGTGTAACAAGAAGGTTGGGCAATAAATGCATAGCGAATCCAGCGTGTATTGTTGTACCCCATCTTGGGTTCATTCGTATGGGCTTTAACGATTGAGGTGTCATAATTTCAGGAAAGGCATGTGCTTAACGCTGAGATTCCTCTCGTGTTATCTGCATTTAAAAAAGATCTAGTTTATTGTCGTATATTAAATGTTGAATTTAGTCTTTTACGATAAATAAATTTTAATTTTTCTGCACCGTCATATAATCTATGAATATGCTCCTGTAATTGAGTAAGTTCTTGATAAAGGTCAACGTTAATTTTCGTTCCGTTGTACGATGTTTATTGTTTTATAATAATGTAGTTCATGTTACAAATTAATGTCGAGTCCGCGGTCTCGTTCATTTTCATGTTCTACAATCTTGAACAGTATTTGTTTGTTGGTACGTTTTATTCTCACGATATCAAAAGGGAACGTAGTTGCTTGTGATACGAGTTCATCATCTGCTGGGTCTTTAAATTTATACATGACATGTATGGAGTCGCCCCAATCTTCGACAAATAAAATTTCAACTTCATAACCGCTCGTTGGTTGTTCTCCCCTTGAGACGACAATATAATAATCATCATCGTTAGGGAGAACGTATGTCGCTTTCTCGCGATTTTTATATTCAATCGTGGCTTTCACATCTTCAGGTGTATCATCAAGAGTGACACGTTCAAAAGGAATGTCGTCAATCTTTTCTGTGCTTTGTATACTTTTTGATGGATCAGTTCCACAACTTGTTAATATAAATAGTCCAAGGATACTTAGACTAATTTTTTTGAGTAATCTACCCATTTTCATGTTCCTTTCTTGTTATACTATCTTTAACCTAATTGATTTCAAAATGCTTTTCAAGATAAACATGTTACAATAGTTTGAGGAACAGCTGCTTTTACATATTAACTCTTGATCTTGTGAAAACACGATTTAAACGAGAAAACAGCAATATGATTAACAACTAAAATGTGTGTTCAAAGAGAACCGAGAGGCAAAAGATTTATTTAAGCGATTATAGTGGAAAAACTGAAAACACTGAACGGTTTACATTTTATTTGCCTCTAGACTTTTTGAGCTTTTTAAAGGGGAACTTGTATGGATCTAGAGTTATTGAGACAGGCATTAACTGAAGAAAATATAAAAGACTTTTTAGAACAATACCGTGCACTTGGTCCACTTCCGGGTATTCTATTACCGTTTTTAGAGGCGTTATTGCCTTTTTTGCCGTTATTCATTTTTGTTGCAGGAAATGCGCTTGTATACGGATTTTTGCTCGGTTTTCTTTACTCATGGATCGGTGCTAGTTTAGGCTCAATTTTTGTTTTTTTCATTATTCGTAAGTTTGCAAGACATCGTTTGATTAAGTATGCTGTAAAATATGAAAAGTTACAATCAACAATGAATTGGTTTGAACGACGAGGTTTTGGTGCTGTGTTCCTTCTTTATTGTTTTCCGTTTACACCTTCAGCATTAGTAAACGTTGTTGCAGGTTTTTCACAGATGAACCCGATTAGTTTTATCTTAGCTGTTTCGATGGGGAAGATGGTTATGATTTTAATCGTTTCTTACATTGGACATGATTTCTTCGGGTTGTTAAAAAGTCCAGTGGAACTAATTATCGTTTGTTCATTGACTTTTTTACTTTGGGTTGGTGGTAAGTTTTTAGAAATTAAGCTGAAAGATAAAAGTGTTCAACAAAAAGTGAAGAAAAGTGCAGAATAATGTAGTCATTGATTTGCTTTTTAGAGTGAAGGGGTCGCGGTTTACGTTCCGCTAGCACCATTCGGTCGTTCAAATGATAACGTAAATCCGCGTAAACTGGTCACTTGTTTCTTTTCATGTGTTTACATAACCTCAAGCTATATTCAATTTTTTATCCTCGGCAATGTTTTCAGCATTTCAATTTTATTTTGAAGTCGAAAGATTAGGAATCTATATATCATCTACTTATCGTGTGACTTCCATCCATAAACTCCACTTCTAGACTTCAATCATTAAAAAAGACTTTTATCAGTTAGTAACAGTCTGTTATAAAGCATCTCGTAAAAAATCGCAATTTACTCGTGAGAAACACTGCTGTTAGAAGTCTTGATATAGGTTAAAATGCTCATAAGGGCTTTATTTTGTCCCGTTTGTATATCGTTAAATAAAAGGGGGAAATGCGATGAATATAAGAAAATGGAATCAATTTGGCTTTCTATTTATGCTTATGCTTATGTTGTTTGCATGTAGCAAGGAGCAGACACCGGAAGATGCAGCTTCACTGTATGTTGAATCATGGAATGAACTAAATTTTGAAAAGATGTATGATCAGCTGTCTGAAGAGACGAAGGAATCGCTCGACAAAGAGACATTTATTGAGCGGTATGAAGTCATTTATGATGGTGTTCGACTGATGAACTTACAAGTAGAACTACACGTGCCTGAAGAAGGAATTAAACCTTCTGAAAATGGAGAAGCAGTAGCTGAATATGAAATTGTTATGGAAACAATCGCCGGTGAACTTTCATTTGAACATAACTTTTCATTAGTAAAAGAAATGATCGATGATGATGAACGTTGGGGTATTGAATGGGATCCATCCATGATTTTTCCATCTATGGTAGAGGGGGATAAAGTTCGTGTTGATTCGTTGCAAGCGAAGCGGGGGGAAATTGTCGATCGCAATGGCAAAGGGTTAGCAGTTAATGGCAAAGCATTAAGCATTGGGATTGTTCCTGAACGACTTCCTGAAGATGAAACGAGCGCATTTGAAAAAATGGCAGAGATTTTAAATCTTCCATTGAAAACAATTGAAGAGAAACGAAATGCTTCGTGGGTTAAGCCTGATACGTTTGTGCCAATGACGATGATTTCGAAAGAAGATGATCGACTTGATAGCTTACTCGATATTGAAGGTGTCACATACATGGAAACCGATGCGCGTATTTACCCACTTAAAGATGCGGCAGCTCATTTAATCGGATATGTTCAAGAGGTGAACGCCGAAGAACTTGAAGAGTTGAAGGATAAGGGCTACCAATCAGGAGATCAAATTGGGAAAAATGGTCTTGAAAAAGTGTTTGAAGATAAGTTAAGAGGAAAAGATGGGGGACGTATTTACATAATGGACGAGGATGGAATCGAAAAAGAAGAGATTGCGAGCCAAGAGCCAGTCCATGGAGAAACATTGACGTTAACGATCGATAGCAATATTCAAAAGCTAGCTTTTAACGAACTTGAAGGCGAAGCTGGAACTACAGCGGCGATACATCCGCAAACTGGTGAAGTGTTAGCCCTCGTTAACAGCCCTTCTTATGATCCGAACTTGTTCGTCCTCGGAATCTCGAACGAACAGTGGGAAGCATTAAATGAAGATCCAGCCAAGCCATTATTAAATCGTTTTACTAGTACGTATGCACCCGGCTCAGTCTTTAAGCCAATTACTGGAGCGATTGCGTTAGATACTGGTTCAATTGATAAAAATACCTCGATTGATGTCAATGGATTAAAATGGCAAGAAGATGACTCATGGGGGGATTACTTCATTACTCGAGTGACCGATCCGGGGAAATCTGTCGATTTTCAGACAGCCATGGTTTTATCAGATAACATTTATTTCGCGCAAGCAGCATTAAAAACAGGGAAAAAGCAATTCGTTGACTATGCTAAACAATTTGGCTTTGATGAGGCGCTGCCATTTGAGTATCCGATCAAAACTTCCAAAATAATAGAAGGATCCTTTGAAAATGATATCCAACTTGCAGACTCCGGATACGGACAAGGAAAAGTGCAAATGAGCATTTTGCATACTGCGATTGCATATACACCGTTTCTCAATGACGGAAATTTACTGAAACCAACCCTTTTGAAACGTGATGAAAGTTCCGAAACAGATGTCTGGAAAAAGGACGTAATCAAAAAAGAAACAGCTTCATTCATTAACAACACATTGATTCAAGTTGTCGCTGATCCAAATGGAACAGGGTCTGAGGCCAAGATTTCTGGAAAACAAATAGCTGGTAAAACAGGAACTTCAGAATTGAAAAAAAGTAAAGATGAAACAGGTCAGGAAAATGGATTCTTCATTGCGTATGATAGTGACATTCCAGAGTTACTTATTGCAATGCTCATTGAAAATGTTGAAGAACGCGGTGGAAGTAAGCTCGTCGTACCAAAAGTAAAGAAGTTATTTACGGAACTTACCGCAAATTAATCGATTATGATTTTTGATAGACAGGCAATGTTACTTCTACAACGGTTCCTTCATGTTCTTTACTTGAAATATGAAGTGAGCCGTTGTGGTCTTTTACAATTTTTTTACAAATCATTAATCCTAACCCTGTTCCTCTTTCTTTCGTACTATAAAAGGGTTCTCCCAATTTTGGCAATCGTTCTGGAGGAATTCCAATTCCGTTATCACGGAACGTAATGTGGATTTCATTTTTTTTAGGTATTTTTTCACATGTAATTGAAATTTTTCCGTTTTTATCAATTGCTTCAAAAGAGTTTTTAATAATGTTTATAAATAGTTGTTTCAGTTTATCTTGTTCACACTCAATGATTATGTTTTTATTAGAAAAGGTAATGGAAAAATCAATGTTATTCATAATGGCTTGAGTTTTTAAAAGAGAGAATAGATCATTCATGAGTTCATTAAGATTTGATACATTAAATTGTTTAACTTCAGGTTTTGCTAAAATTAATAAATCACCGACAATTTTGTCGATTCGGTCTAATTCTGCGATCATTACATCTGCATATTCGTTATTATGTTCTTCTTTTAACAATTGGGTAAAGCCTTTAATCGCAGTTAGCGGATTGCGTATTTCATGAGCAATTCCAGCTGCTAAATGTCCGACGACAGATAGTTTTTCTGCTTGTTGAAGCTTTTCTTCTGTCAGTTTTCGGTCTGTGATGTCGCGAATAATTAATTGCTTCCTTTTTTTACCGTGTTGTACCATCGATATAAGTTTCATATCGATAAGTCGAATGCCGTTATCAAGACGAATTAAAGATGTTTCAATAAAATCTGAAGCATCTTCGTATAAATCGTTGTTAATAATAAAATTTCTAATTTTTTCATGATCCTCTTTTGGTGTAAATTGATAGATTGTTTTCCCGATAATTTCAGTAGTACTCGTTGCACCAAAAAGTTTTTTTCCTGTTTCGTTCATATACGTGAACGTTCCTTCTTTCGTAATAATTCCGATTGTATCATGAGAGTTCTCAACGAGCCGACGATACTTTTCAGTGCTTTCATTTAATTCGGTTTCGGCGACTTTTCTAGCTGTAATGTCACGTGATATGCATAAAACGAGATCATCTTCCTCATCAGTGAAATCATTCATCGGCTGCATAATCGTTTCAATCCAAATATAGTCGCCTTCTTTTCTGCGAATTCGACTACTTAAGTATTTATGAAAATAGTACTCTGTGTTATGAGTGGCTAACTGGTCGATATCGTCAGGATGCATGAAATCAGCAGGTGTTTTTCCAACAAGCTCTTCTGGTTTATACCCGAGCGAAATGAATGTTGATGGAGAAGCATATACGATGGAACCGCTCCGAGTATGTAAAGAGATGATGTCAGTCGAATGTTGTAAAATTCGTTCCGTTAAAAAGTGTTCATTGAAATAAGCAGATTTTTGATTCATTATAAAAAATCTCCCTTTGCTTTCTTTCAACAACTAGTAGTCGTCCCACGTTAGTATAATCGATACGATCACAATTTTAAATACCGATTAGTATACTTATCAAAACAAGACATGTTTTTATATAGATTTACAATATGTCTGCTTTATTGAGAACTTTAACATATAATCATACTCTTGTTTTTTTCTATCCTTACCTTTTTATTTAACTACCTATCGTGATGTGGATTAACAGTACATTTTTCTAAGCATCTATGTAATGTATTAACCGGTTGTTTGTGTAGGTGCAAATCAATAATGGAGAAGCTCTTTAATAAAAAGGTTACAAAAACTTTAGTTAGTGTCGTTCATCTAATCATTGAGTCTCGGGAAAATTTGTAGGGAGTGCCTTATTTAGTTAAAATATTTTCAAATCGAAAACATTCGTTATTCATAGTATGATAGATTATATAGCGGGACTTAACAAGATGTTGCCGCATGTTAAGTAAACGTATTTAGATGATTTAACATATGCTCAGACGGATTTTCATTCTTAATTTTCTCGCGTTCAAATTCGAGTACAGATGGTTACCACGTGAGTAGTATCGATAGAGGAGGAACAATTTTGTGGAAAATAAATTTTCTCCTTTCGGTGATTGCGGGATTCGAATTTCGTTCGGTAATGAACTGTCTCCTGCATTAAATCGAAAATTAATGAATTTGAAAGAACGTATTGAAGCGCGAAAGATAAACGAGGTTACCGATATTATTCCTAGTTATACAACACTTTCAATTTTTTACGATGCGTTCAAAACAACGTATTCAGACATGTGCACGAAGTTAGAAAAGATACTTGCCGAAGAGAACGAGTCGGTTACGAATACCCCGCTTATCTATCATATTCCGACATGCTATGAATTCCCTTTTAACTTGGATCTTGACGATGTTGCGCGCATAAATCGGTTGTCGACAGAAGAAGTTATTTCCATTCATTCAGGAGAACAGTATTACATTTATATGCTTGGGTTTTTACCCGGCTTTCCTTATTTAGGTGGGATGGATGCACGAATTGCAACACCGCGTTTATCGTCTCCAAGGTTAAATGTACCTCCAGGTTCTGTCGGAATTGCTGGGGAACAAACTGGTATCTATCCGCTTCAATCACCAGGAGGGTGGCGAATTATCGGGAAAACGCCGCTACGACTATACGATTCTAGTAACGATCCGACTATATTACTATCGGCTGGAAATTATGTACGGTTTTATCCTGTATCTTTTCAAGAATATAACGAAATTGAGCAGGAAGTAAAAAGCGGTACATTTCGTATAAAAACAACGGTATATAAAGGTGAGACTAATGTTGCGAATTGATTTAAACTGTGATGCAGGGGAAAGCTTCGGACAATATACGCTCGGTAGTGATGCAGAGCTGTTTAAACATGTTACATCTGCGAACATTGCATGCGGGTATCATGCCGGGGATCATAATGTCATTACGCAAACGGTGAAGCTAGCGACTGAAAATAAGCTTGCTATCGGTGCACATCCTGGATTTCAAGACTTAGTTGGATTTGGACGCCGCGAAATGCAGTTATCATTAGATGAAATTTACAATTTAACAATCTATCAATTAGGTGCATTAAAAACGATTGTTGAAGTACACGGTGTAAAATTAAATCATGTGAAGCCGCATGGTGCATTATATAATCTAGCGGCGAAAAATCGTGATGTCTCATTTGCGATCGCAAAAGCGGTGAAATCTGTCGATCCAAATCTCATCCTTTACGGATTAGCAGGTAGTGAACTGTGTCAAGCGGGTAAAGAAACGGGTTTAAAAATTGCCCATGAAGTATTCGCGGACAGGACGTATCAACCTGATGGTACTTTAACGCCACGAAATGAACCGAACGCCTTAATCCACGATGCAAATGAAGCAGCACATCAAATTTTGCAAATTGTTAAACACGGGAAAGTTCGGTCAATTACTGGGAAAGAAGTGAGTATACAAGCGGACACTGTTTGTATTCATGGTGATGGTGAACATGCACCAACGTTTGCTTCAATGTTAAAGGAACAGCTTCAAAAAGAAAACATTTCAGTTACGAAAATTGGTGATGACTAATGTCAGTGCCCATTTTTACAGTTAAAAAGGCTGGTCTTTTTACGACAATTCAAGACAGTGGGAGACGAGGTTATCAATCGTTAGGTATTCCTGTCGCAGGTGTGATGGACACATTTTCCCATAGAATTTCAAATATTATCGTCGGAAATGGTCTTAACGCTGCAGTGTTAGAAGTGACTCTCGTTGGACCACATCTTTACGTTGAAAATGATGTAATTGCATCGATTTGTGGAGCGGATTTATCACCGAAAATAAACGGTTCGTCTGTTCCGATGTGGACGAGTTTGCATTTAAAAAGAGGAGATTTGTTAACGTTTGGGAAAAATGTTTCGGGAACAAGAGCGTATATCAGTGTAGCCGGAGAATTTGCGCTCCCTTTTGTTTTTGGCAGTCAATCGACGGAAACGAAAACAAAATTAGGTGGATATTTTGGACGTCCATTACAAAAAGGGGATACGTTATTTCGAAAAAGGGCGCCTTCACCTCGATTTTTTAAGCGAAGGATGCTTAAACGTGAGGACATTCCAACTTATTCGCAAAAGATGACGGTTCGACTTATTCTTGGACCACATCTTGATTTTTTTACAAACGATTCGATTCAAACGTTGCTTACCGAATCATATACGGTATCTTTTCGGTCTGATCGAATGGGATATCGCCTGGAAGGTCCGAATATCCAGCTTAAAAAGAACAAAGATCTTCGCTCCGAAGCTACGACTTTTGGAAGTATTCAAGTTCCGGCATCGGGACAACCGATTATTTTAATGGCTGATCGACAAACGACTGGCGGATATCCGATTATTGGTACGGTCATCTCGGTTGATATTCCAAAACTTGCCCAAGCAAGACCTGGTAGTGAAATTACGTTTAAACAGACAACAGTTGAAGAAGCACAAGCACAATTTCGAAAACGGGAAACGTGGTTTTATTTACTAGAAAAATTATACAAAGCTGAGTAAAACGGGGGATTAAGATGAGTGTACGCTTTATTATCGGACGATCTGGTTATGGAAAAACGTATCAATGTATACGAGACATTCGTGAGCGACTTTTAGACGATCCGCAAGGTCAACCAATTATTTATTTAGTGCCAGATCAAATGACTTTTCAATCCGAAAAAGCATTATCGAGTTCAGAAGATATTGCTGGGATTATCCGTGCCCAAGTGTTTAGCTTTTCAAGGCTAGCATGGAAAGTACTACAAGAAACGGGCGGATTAGCACGTACACATTTAACGTCAGTTGGGACGAATATGATGTTGCGTAAAATTATTGAGCATCATCGGCCACAATTGCATGCATTTCAAAGTGCTGCAGACAAAGTAGGATTTATTGATAAAACAGCGGAAATGATGGCTGAATTTAAACGGTATTGCGTCGATCCATGTACAATTTCTGTCGCGGCTGAGTCGAACCAAGCGTTGCAAGACAAGCTCCATGATTTACAACTTATTTATCGTAAGTTTGTTGAGCAATTGCATGGTCAATATGTTGATACTGAAGATTACTTAACACTATTAGCAGAAAAAATTCCATTTTCATCGTATATCGCAAATGCAGAAGTTTGGGTCGATGGTTTTCATAGTTTTACCCCGAATGAATATGTCGTTCTCGAAGCGTTAATGAGACAAGCGGAACATGTTACATTTACTTGCACGATGGAATCACCATATGAACATGATCCGAGTGAACTTGATCTATTTCATGAAAATGCGAGAAATTATCGAACCCTTATGCAAATCGCGTCTGAAAACAATATTGCAGTCGAAGAACCAATATTATTACGTACCCCTCATCGTTTTCGCGCTCACGCACTTACCTTTTTAGAGGACCAATTTGAAAAACGCCCTGCTAAATCAATACATGAAGCATCATCGCTTCAACTTTCAGTAGCTGTTAACCGTAGAGCTGAAGTGGATGCGGTTGCCCGTGAAATTATTTCCCTTGTTAGAGATAAGCGATACGCATACCGTGATATTAGCGTTATGACGCGGGACGTCAGTACATATCACAATTTAATTGAAACAATTTTTACTGATTATAATATCCCATTTTTTCTCGATGAAAAGCGACCAATGCTTCATCATCCACTCATTGAATTCATTCGGTCTATCTTTGACACGATTACAGAAAATTGGCGATACGAATCAATGTTTCGTGCAATAAAAACAGACTTTTTCATTCCTATCGATTCATTTGAAAAAGTAGATATTATGAGAACCGAGTTTGATCAACTTGAAAACGTTGTACTCAAATTCGGATTACAAGGGAAGCGCTGGAAAAATGACTTGCTTTGGGAGCAATTTATAAAAAAAAGTGATAAGTTAAAAGAAAAAGAGTTTATGAAAAAGATGTATGCGTTACGCAATCTCGTGCATGAACCGTTACTTCAATTTGAAAAAGCAATGAAAGCCGCGACAACAGGGAGAGAGATGGCAGAGGCGCTTTACAATTTTATTATCGCTCTCGAAATTCCTGAAAAACTTCACATTTTGTTAACACATGCAGAATCAGATGGGGATTTAAAGACCGCACAAGAGCATGATCAAGCATGGAAAGCGGTCATCGGCTTTCTTGATGAAATCGTTGAAATTGTAGGCGAGGAAACATTGTCCCTTGATTTATTTGCAAAACTCGTTGAATCGGGAATGGAGAGTATGAAATTTTCGCTCGTTCCACCTTCACTTGACCAAGTATTAATCGGGAGCGTAGATCGATCACGGTATACAGATGTGAAGTGCGTGTTTCTCATTGGTGTAAATGAAGGCATATTGCCGGCGAAACCAGTAGAAAATGGATTATTAACGGAAAAAGATCGAGATGTTTTGACTGAAATGGGAATTATGTTAGCACCGGCGAGCACTCGTCAACTTCTCGATGAGCAGTTTTATATTTATTTATCACTTACAACAGCGGAAGAATTATTATATATTAGCTATCCGTTAGCAGATGAAGAAGGTAAATCACTATTTCCATCACCGGTGATTGGAAGAATAAAAGAATTGTTTCCATCATTGGAAGAACAGTTATGGACGTTAGAACCTCAAAACGATGAAAATGATTTTGCTTTCATAACGACCCCGTATAAAAGTTTTTCAATTTTAACAAGTATCGTGAGAAATTGGCGCAGAGGCTATCCGATGTCTAACGTATGGTGGCACACGTATAACTGGTTCGTTACGAATGACTATGACGAAGAGCTTCAACTGTTGCAACGAAGTTTATTTTATAAAAATTATGCTGAACCACTTTCAGAAAAGACAAGCTCTGAATTATATGGCGATGTCATTCAAGTGAGCGTTTCACGCATGGAACAGTTTCAAGCATGTCCTTTTCAACAATTTGCTTCTCACGGACTTCGATTGAAGGAAAGACAGTTGTTCTCCTTTCGTGCACCAGATATCGGTCAGTTGTTTCATGACGCACTTAATTTAATTGCTGAAGATTTACGTCAGCGTAACGTTGAATGGTCGACGCTTTCCGAAAAACAATGCTATCAATTAGCTGATAATTTTGTACAATTTTTAGCCCCACGAATGCAGCATGAAATTTTGTTAAGTTCGAATCGTCATCACTATTTAACGAGAAAATTAAAACAAGTCGTCGGACGAGCTGTTTCCATTTTGGCAAAACAAGCACGTCGGAGTGGCTTTTCACCTGTTGGCGTTGAACTTGAGTTTGGAAGACAGGCTCCGCTCCCACCCGTGACATATGAGTTAGATAATGGTTTAAAGCTTGAAGTCGTCGGTCGAATTGATCGTGTTGATCAAGCGATTGGAGATGAAGGGATTTATCTTCGCGTCATCGATTATAAATCAAGCGCAAGAGATTTGAATTTATCTGAAGTTTATTACGGCATTTCTATGCAAATGCTAACGTATTTGGACGTTGTCATTACACATGCACCTACATGGATCGGACAACAAGCTACACCAGCAGGTGTCCTATATTTTCATATTCACAATCCAATGCTTCAAGTTGAGCAGTCGATCTCGAATGATCAGATCGAAGAACAATTATTTAAACAGTTTAAAATGAAAGGACTCGTACTTAACGATCGTGAAGCCCTTTCGCTTATGGATGATGAAATTACAGAGAAAAACTCCGATATCGTTCCTGCTGGTTTTAGAAAAGATGGAAAGCCAACGAAAAATTCGAAAGTGGCAACACGGGAAGACTTTGACGTCATTCGTTCCCACATTCGTCATATGACGAGAACGATCGGAACAAAGCTTACGAGTGGCATTGTCGATATTTCACCGTACCGATTGAAAAAAGAGACACCTTGCACGTTTTGTGAATATCGTTCTCTTTGTCAATTTGATCAGTCTTTAGCCGAAAACCAATTCCGATCTTTAAAGGTAGAACAAGCGGAAGACGTATTATTGAAAATGTTGGAAGAAAGGAATGTAGAACAATGAACAATCTTCCATCGAAACCGAAAGATGTTGTTTGGACAGATGAACAATGGCAAGCGATAATGACGAGAGGGCAAACGACGTTAGTTGCAGCTGCAGCTGGATCAGGGAAAACAGCTGTTCTCGTTGAGCGGATTATACAACGATTGTTATCTGAACATCATCCTGTTGACGTTGATCAGCTTCTCGTCGTCACGTTTACAGATGCCGCAGCAGCAGAAATGCGGCAAAGAATCGGTGAAGCGCTTGAAGAAGTATTAGTGACTCAGCCGGACAACTTACATTTACGTCGGCAATTGTCTTTGCTTAATCGCGCATCAATTTCAACCCTTCACGCATTTTGTAGTGACGTGGTCCGAACGTATTATTATAAAATCGGACTTGATCCGAGCTTTCGAATTTTGGATCAAACAGAAGCGGTTTTAATGCGTGAGGAAATTATCGAAGAATTGTTCGAAGAAAATTATAGTGATCCAAATAACGAAAACTTTTTTAAACTTGTTGATGCATATTCAAGTGATCGAAGCGATCTTCAACTGCAACATCTCGTTGAGAATTTATACGACTTTTCACGAAGTCATCCTTGGCCGAACGATTGGTTAGATCATGTCGTTGCTCAATATAATCTACCCGAGGAGATCGATAGCGAGGATATCCCATGGGTTATTCAGCTACGAAAAATGATTAAACAAGAGTTGTTGGAAAGTTTGACGTTGCTAGAAGAAGCCGATCGACTTATTCATTCACCAGGCGGACCTATACCGTATGCAGAAGCGGTTGTTAGCGATATACAGCAACTGAAGCACCTCATCAGCGTATCGGACGATTGGAAGCAATGGCGTGAAGCATTTCAAACGATTCAATTTCCAACATTGAAACGGATTACGAAAAAAGATAATGTTGTGACCCAATTAAAAGATAGTGTACAAAGCTTACGCAATACAGCAAAAAAGAACGTCGAATCATTACAAAAAAAGTTTTTTAGTCGCACGTTACAAGAATATATGCAAGATATGGTTGAAATTGCACCACTTATAAAAACGTTAGTCGAACTTGTAAAAACGTTTGGAGAACGATTCTATGCAGTTAAAAAAGAAAAATCAGCATTTGATTTTTCCGATTTAGAGCATAATTGTTTACAAATTTTACTCGAAGAAGGCTCAAATCCAAACAAACTCATTCCTTCTGATGCAGCTTTTGATTATAAAGACAAATTTCGAGAAGTGCTCGTTGATGAATATCAAGATACAAATTTCGTTCAAGAAACAATCATTCAACTCGTGTCGAAAGATGATAATTTGTTTATGGTTGGTGATGTAAAGCAAAGCATCTATCGTTTTCGTTTAGCAGAACCGACGCTGTTCCTCCAAAAATATAAAGACTTTACAAACAGAGGTAATGAATCAGGACTTTGCATTGATTTAGCTAAAAACTTTCGCAGTCGTGAAGAAGTGTTATATGGAACAAACTTTATTTTCAGGCAAATTATGAATGAAACAATCGGCGAACTGGATTACGATGAAGCGGCAGAGTTAAAGCACGGGTTTCCATATCCTGAAAGTAAAAACTGTGAGCTTGAATTTTTCCTCATTGATCGAGAAGGAGAAGAGGGGGATGAATTGCCAGAAGAAGTCGAAGAGGCAGCGAGAGAAGAGCTAGAAGCTCGTTTTATCGCTAACAAAATAAAACAATTGATCGGAAGAGGTACGGATGAAGCTACACTCGTATATGACACGAAGCTTAAGCGCATGCGATCTGTCACGTATCGTGACATCGTCATTTTAATGCGTTCAGTAAAAAGCTCTGCCAGCTTGGTTATGGAGGAGCTCAAAAGACAAGGAATCCCTGCTTATATTGAAATGTCAGAAGGTTATTTCGAGGCGACGGAAATTATGACGATGATGTCATTGCTTCAAATAATTGACAACCCTGATCAAGATATTCCCCTTGCCTCGGTTCTTCGTTCTCCAATTGTCGGTTTAACAGAAGAAGAACTAGCGAAAATCCGAATCGTCGATAAGAACAAAAGTTATTTTCAAGCGATGCAAGCATATATCGAAAATTATGAAGCGGACGAACTTTCCGAAAAATTACGGACGTTTTATGAGAAAGTGAAAAATTGGCGGACTTCCGCAAGACAAGGAGCATTATCAGAGTTAATTTGGCAATTGTATCGCGACACGAAATATTACGATTTTGTTGGCGGTTTGCCGGGCGGTGTTCAGCGTCAAGCGAATTTACGCGCGCTTTATGATCGAGCAAGACAATATGAAAAAACTTCATTTCGCGGTTTGTTCCGTTTCTTACGATTTATTGAAAGAATGCAAGAAAAGGGAAAAGATTTAGGAACAGCGAGAGCACTTGGTGAACAAGAAGATGTTGTGCGACTTATGACGATCCATAGTAGTAAAGGACTTGAGTTTCCGATCGTGTTTCTCGCTGGTTTGTCAAAGAAATTTTATATGAATGATTTGAATGCTAACGTACTTTTTCATAAAGATTATGGAATCGGCACAAAATATGTTGATACAGAGCGAAGAATTTCACACCCGACATTGTTGCTACATGGAATGAAGCGACAGTTACACGATGAATTGCTCGCTGAAGAAATGCGTATATTGTACGTCGGTATGACACGGGCACGGGAAAAATTATATTTAATTGGTACAGTTAATGGGATAGAAAAAGAAGTTCAAAAGTGGCAAATTCACTTGAATAATGAAGAATGGTTGCTTTCTGATCATGCGCGTCGTACGAGTAAATCATACTTAGATTGGATCGGTCCTGCATTAATTCGTCATAAACAAAGTAAACTGTTGCGTGATTTCTTCGAAGAAAAAGAAGTTCGAGCTACTTTCGTCTATTCAGATGAATCGCGTTGGAAAATCACATACCTCCATGCACGCGATTTAACGATTGAAAATGAAAGTCAAGAGATGGAAGATAAAGATAGATTAGATCGTATTAAGGCTAGTTCAGAAGTAATCATTGAGCATGAAGGAAAAGACAAGGTGTACAAACAATTAGGCTGGTCGTATAAACAACAACATTTAACCGAAATAAAAGCGAAGCAAACTGTAACTGAATTAAAAAGACAGCGGGAAGTCGTTGATGAACAGAGCGATCAAGTATATGTAAAAAGCTTTCAGCATCCCGCTGAAGAGCGACCACGATTTTTACAGAAAACGAAAATGACTGCCACAGAACGTGGGACCGCGATGCATACGTTTATGCAGCATGTATCTTTTCATGCGATGGCGCTGAATGAACTGCAAAATACACTAAGCCGACTCGTTCGAGATGAAATTTTAACTGAGGAACAAGCGAATGCGATCGATTTATCACTAATTACGGCATTGACAGAAACGGAGTTATTTCAACGAATTCGAAACGCTGAGCATATTTATCGAGAAATCCCGTTCACTTATACGATCCCAGCGTATGAACACAGTAAAGAAAAAGTAGTGATTCAAGGGGTTATCGACTTAGTATTAGAAGAAGACGATGGTCTCGTTTTAATTGATTATAAAACAGATGCAATTTCTGATCGTTTTTCTAGTGTTGAAGAAGCGTTTCCACGGTTAAGAAAACGGTATGAAGTCCAACTTAGTTTATACGCTCAAGCTATTAGCCACATTTGGAAAAAACGTGTAAAAGAAAAGTATTTATATTTCTTTGATGGCAGTCACATTCTTGAACTTTGATACTTATAGGTTAGGAAATCCCGTTTTCCTAATGAAACTTTATCTTTTGATTTGTAAGATTTGCTGCTTTTTAATTGCTGCAATTAAACGAAACTGCGACGTATAGGGTGTACGGTGCAAATCTTTACGGTGGGACGAGTAACGTTGCCACAGGACTCAAACAAAGCACCGTGAAGTGTGCTGTACTGAGAGTAAACTCAGAACATTACAAACGTGGCGTTCTTTGTCTGCATATCACAACTACCGCTTCGGTAGAATACATTCCCTTTCCGCATTCGTCGCTTGAATTTTTGAGGAATTGCCCATGAAAAGCAATGGACGGTCTCGAATTATGAAAAAACTAAAAATGTGGGTGAAACATATGCGAATTTTGCATACAGCTGATTGGCATCTCGGGAAAACACTTGAAGGGAGAAGCCGTCACGCCGAACAAGAACAATTTATTGATGAACTTTGTGAAATCGTACGTGATGAAAAGATTCATGTCATCTTAATAGCTGGCGATATTTATGATACAGTAAACCCTCCGGCTGCGTCTGAGCAACTGTTTTATGAGGCACTTTCAAGACTTGCAGACGATGGAAAGCGACAAATTGTCGTAATCTCTGGTAATCATGACAGTCCAGAACGCCTTGTAGCAGCTTCACCGCTTGCAAATAAATTCGGGATTACACTCATTGGAGCACCAGTGATGCAAGCTGCCAATTTGTCGGTTTCGGAAACAGGTGAATCGTTACGAGTGGCAGCTTTGCCTTATCCTTCGGAAGCGAGAATGAAAGAGATTTTTACGCAGTCACAAGAAGAGCATGTTCTCCAACAAGCGTACGAAGAACGTGTCCGATATTTGTTCAATCAACTAAGTCGCTCTTTTTCTATGAATAGCGTCAACGTCGTAATGAGTCACCTGTTTGTTGCGGGCGGACGTGAAACAGACTCAGAGCGTCCGATCCAAGTCGGGGGCGCTTATACTGTTTCGCCAGACGTGTTTCCTTCCTCTGCCCAATACGTTGCCCTCGGTCATCTTCATCGTCCGCAAGCAATGTTACATTCAGAATCTAGCATTCGTTATTCCGGTTCACCGCTCGCTTATAGTTTTTCCGAAGCAGGACAAGCAAAGTCGGTTACGATTATTGACGTAGAGCCAGGAGAAAAAGCAAAAATGAAAGAAGTATTTCTGAAAAGCGGAAAACCCCTTGTGACTTGGCAAGCGTCTTCAATGGTAGAAATGTTTGCATGGCTTGAAGAAGGTCGAGATCGTCATTGTTGGGTAGATGTTGAGATCGAAGTCGATGATGTTATTTCAATGGAGGATATCCAACGGATTCGCAAAGCCCATGACGGAATTGTTCATATTCGTCCTCTCTTTCGTACGAGTGATGCAACAAATGGCAATATCATACATGCAGCAAACCTTCCGATCGATCAACTATTCACAAAATTTTATGAACGACAAACGGGCGGTGCAACACCTGACGAGGAGTTAATTAAGATCTTTTTTGAACTAGTTGACGATCATGATACACCGTCGTAAGACCCTACAACGTCGACTAAAGAAAGGAGTTGAACATGATGCGCCCCATCGCATTATCGATTTCCGGTTTACATAGTTTTCGTGAGAAGCAAGTCGTTGATTTTGCAACACTTCGTGAAGTCGGCGTATTCGGTATATTTGGCCCAACAGGGAGTGGGAAATCATCAATTCTTGATGCGATGACACTTGCACTTTACGGTAAAGTTGAGAGAGCGACAAATAATACACAAGGAATTATGAATCACGCCGAAGACACGCTTTCTGTCGCGTTTACATTTGAAATTGGAAAAGGTCCTTCGAAACGCCGCTACCGAGTGGAACGAACGTATAAACGGACTGCTCAATTATCTGTGCGAACGAGCGTCTGTCGCTTAACAGAAATCGGGCATACAGACATCGTTTTGGCAGATAAAGAACGTGACGTAACAGCTAATGTACAACAAATTCTCGGCTTAACAATCGATGATTTTACGAGAGCGGTCGTGTTGCCGCAAGGTAAATTTGCGGAATTTCTATCATTGCGTGGCTCGGAACGTCGCAAAATGCTAGAACGACTATTTCATTTAGAAAAATACGGTGAACGTCTTAATCAGCGCCTAAAAGAAAAGCTTGCATCTGCTAACGTTGTTGTAAATGAAATTGTTGCAGCACAATCGGAATTAGGTGCTACGTCAGAAGAAGAGGTTGAAGCAGCAAAGTTGAAACGAAATGAAGCTGAGACACAATTTGAATTAATTGAAAAACAGTTAAGTATGCTCGAAAAAGCATATGAAAACAAAAAACAGCTCTGGAAATGGCAACTTGAAAAACAGGAAATTTTAGCAAAAAAGACCGACATAGAAAAACAACAAAATGAGATGACAGTTCTGAGCAATAGGTTGGAAAAAGCAAAAGAAGCAGAACAGTTAAAACCGTTTTTTACCGAATGGAAAAAATGGGGACAAGCTACCTCAGAATGTGAGGAAGAGTATGAACACGTAAAACATAGACTTAAAGAGATTGCCGATGAAACGGCATTAGCAAAGCATAATTATGAACAAAAGCGGAAAGAACGCGAAGAGAATTTTCCATTGCTTATCCAACAAATTGAGCGATATAAAATTGCGCAACAACTAGAAAAAGATTTTGATAGCGCGGTTAGTGAAAAAGACAAGCTGCAACGAGACTATGAAAAAATAAAGCAACAGCTTAAAAACGAGTATGAGAAGCTGAATGACTTGCTAGAAAAAACGACTAATCAAAAAAAGCAGTTAACTGAAATTGAAGAAGAAATGCAAAGAAGTACGGTCGACACGAGTGAACGCAAACGAGTTCAGCAAGCCGTGTTTGAAAAACGTCAACTTGACGAATGGATGCGAACAATTCGAGAGCTTGAAAACGAGCATATAGCGAAGCAAACAACATATGAGGAAAAACGTGCTGCCTATAATGAACAATTCAGCAGACATGAACGACATCGACAAGGTGCGTTGCCCTTATTTTATAAAATTGAATCGATTTACATGCAACTTGCAAACTTGCTCTCGATCATTCAACAGCATCGGAAAAAAACAATACGAAAAAAAGAGGATTTGCAAGTACTTATTGAAAAGGAAACATTAAATGAACTTGCAAAAGAATTGCAAGCACAACTAAAAGAGGGCGAGCCTTGTCCAGTTTGTAGATCTACAACACACCGTCATAAAATAAATGAACATAAACAAGTAAAGTCATTAGACAGCGAAAGACAAAAGTTCAATCGTTACGAAGCGATCATTTCTAACATGAACGAATGTGAAATAAAAATTTCCCATAAACTATCGAATTTGAAACAATTATCAAAAGAGATGTTTAATCAGTTAGAGGATGAACAGGTTAGTTTGCAGCAAATAGATGATGAAGTTAATGAAGAGCAGAACATGTCAATTGAAGATATGACTGCCTTTATCCATCAAAACGTTAAACGATTACAGCAAGATGTTCTTCTTGTTGATGAGCGTGTAGCGTCATATCATCAACATCTGCAAAAAAGTACTCAGCAATTGTCGATTATACAGACGGAACTTTTAGCTAGTAAACAATCATTAGATGAAATTAATGAAAAGCTAACGGATACAAAAGCAACGTACGAAAAGCATATGCACGAGTGGGAAGTTACGTATACAGACAAAGCGATTAACAATATAGAAACGGAACTAATAAACATTCAAAAGCAAGATGAAAGGTTAGCGAAAGTTACACAACAATACAATATAATGAAACAAGTCATTGATGAACGTATGCGAAAGATCGATGAACGAAGAGAAGGAATAAACAATTTAACGGTAAAAGTGAAAATTACTTCGTTCGACTTAAAAAAAGTGCACAAAGAGTTAGAACATAAACGTAATCAAATAAAAGAAATAGTCGGAGAAGAATCAGTAGAAAGATTGTTAAATATTTCCGAACAACAATTAAAAGCGCTCGAATTAGGTGAAAAAACAGCACTAGAGCAAGTTGAAATGTGTGAAAAGAAATTACAGCTATTCCAAAGCCGTGAAACGAGCACCCGTGAACGCCTAAGTCAATTAACGGAAAGGAAGGCCGAAGCAACAAAGCATTGGCAAGAGAAGTTAGCAAAATCAAGCTTCGTAAATGAAACTGAGCTTGAAGAAGCGTTAGCTGATGAAAAAGAGCGGAAAACATGGTCAAACGTATTAACAGATTTCGAGGAAAAGTGGAATGCAGTCCAATATGATTTAGAGCGGGTAAATGAGCTGATCGGCGAGAATCAAATATCAGAAAAACAATGGGAAGAAACGAAAAATGAAAGAACACGAGTGAAACAACAACATGCTGATGCATTCAAATTAAAATCTGAAGCTAATTATCATTATAAGCAAGTAGAAAAACAATATAAGCGATTTCAAGAGCTTGAGAGCGAACGGGAAAAAGCACAAACGCTTGTGACGCGATTGACGAAGCTCGAGTCTGTCTTTCGCGGAAATGCATTCGTAGAATTTATGGCGGAAGAACAGTTAATGCAAGTAACGAAAGATGCTTCAGTACGACTCGGTCGCCTCACGAATCAACGATATGCAATCGAAGTAAACTCTGAAGGTGGGTTCGTCATTCGTGATGATGCGAACGGGGGAGTGAGACGCCCTGTTTCTACGCTATCTGGAGGCGAAACTTTTTTAACATCACTCGCACTCGCACTGTCATTATCATCTCACATTCAATTGCGTGGCAAATACCCACTTGAATTCTTTTTTCTTGATGAAGGATTTGGGACACTTGATCAACAATTACTTGAAACAGTCATTACTTCTTTAGAAAAACTTCAAATGGAAAATGTATCGATCGGAATTATTAGCCACGTACCAGAACTGAAAGCACGCCTCGCCCGAAAATTGATCGTTCACGCTGCTGAACCAGCTGGAATCGGTAGCCGGATTACGATGTCATCATAAGCGGAGGGATGACGAATGATCGATACCCATATCCATCTCGATCAATATCCGCGTGAACAAATGCCGAAATTGATCGCTACTTGGCAGTTTCAAGGGATTAAGGGTGTTGTCGCAGTTGCGACAGATGTTCGTTCAAGTTATAACATTTTAGAATTAAGCGAGCAATTTTCTAATTTTGTGTTTCCGTGCATCGGTTGGCATCCTGAGCAACGGTTGCCAACTGATCAGGAGATGCTCGAGTTATTACAGTTAATAAAAAAAGAAAAAAATCGAATTGTAGGAATTGGTGAAATCGGTCTTCCGTATTATGCGCTCACACAACTTGGTGCATCTTCATTACACCGATATATTGAACTTTTCACAACCTTTGTAAAAATAGCTAAAGAATATGGGCTTCCTGTTAATCTTCATGCCGTATATGAACAGGTTGATATTGTATACGACATTCTCATACGTGAAAATGTCATAAAAGCGCAGTTTCATTGGTTAAAAGCAGACATTACCATGATTAAAAAGTTGCTTACGAAAGGATATTATGTCTCGATAACTCCGGAAGTTTGTTATCGTGAAAGGGATATTCCACTCATTTCAAACGTGCCGATGGAGCAGCTTTTAGTTGAAACTGACGGTCCTTGGAAATTTGCGGGTCCGTTTGAAGGTAGATGGACTACACCGCTCTTTATAAACGAAAGCTTGCGTAAAATCTCAAAACTAAAAAATTTAAGCTTTGAAAATGTAAAACAACAAGTATATATGAACAGTGTGATGTTATATGATCGAATAACGACAATACGAGGAGAGTGAAAAAAGTGGAACGTTTAACCGAGGAAGCAATTGAACAAGCATTGACTGAAAATAAAAACTGGAAACGACTCGATGAAAAATGGATCGAGAGAAAATATCGATTCCGTGAGTATTTGCAAGGCATTGAATTTGTTAACCGTATTGCACAACGCTCTGAAGAAGTAAATCACCATCCGCTTATTTCGATAGACTACAAGCTTATTACAGTAAAATTATCTTCTTGGAATGCGCGAGGTTTAACCGAACTTGATTTTACACTAGCGAAACAATACGATGACATGTATCATGCGATTGGTCGAGACCGAAATGAGTCTTAAAAATCAGATCCGCTGTTAACGTTTATCAATTTGATTAAAGATGGCGATGTGCAATAACATTTATGACGCTATCGAGTATTCGCGTTAAAAAATTTTGACATTCAAATTTGACGTTGAAGTTGTGCAGTCAAAGTAAAATTATCATTCAACCCGTTTTATTTTTTCAAAAAATAGATTGACACGATTTTACGCTTCGATTACAATATGTATAAAGTTGTATAATATTCATTCAACTGCCTAAGTTTGATCACAATTCAACGCCCGAATTGTCTCTCAAACTTTTACGAGCCAGTGAAATAGTATGGTGCATTCCTTAGATGCACATACTTTTTACTGGCTTTTATTTTTGAATATTTTCTGAAAAAAAGTGGGTGAAATCGTGTCTGGTCCGTTACAAGGGATTAAAGTCCTCGATTTAAGTCGTGTGCTTGCAGGTCCGTATTGTACGATGACGCTAGGGGATCTTGGAGCTGAAATTATAAAGGTTGAATTACCAGGCGGAAGCGATGATACGCGGTATTGGGGACCTCCGTTTCAAAATGATGTTAGTGCGTATTATTTATGTACGAACCGTAACAAACGAGCGATCACTGTAAATTTAAAAACGAAACAAGGGAAAGACATTATTAAAAAGCTCGTAAAACAGTCAGATGTCTTCATTCATAATTTTAAACACGAGACGATCGAAAGGCTCGGACTCAGCTATGAGAAAGTAAAAGATTGGAATGAAAGACTTATTTATTGTAGCATTACTGGTTTTGGTAATACGGGTCCGTACAATAAGTTAGCAGGATACGATTTTGTTATTCAAGCGATGAGCGGTTTGATGAGCATTACTGGAACAGAAAAATCTGGTCCTGTTAAAGTTGGAGTCGCAATTTCGGATGTATTAACGGGGATGAATGCTGCGATAAGCATACTCGCTGCTCTGAATGAAAGACACGTGTCAGGTATCGGACAAAGCATTGATCTTTCCTTGTTTGATTCACAAGTCGCTGCGCTCGTCAATGTCGCAAGCAATTATTTAATTTCGGGTAGTATACCGGGTCGATTAGGAAACGAACATCCAAACATTGTTCCGTACCAAACGTTTGAAGCGAAGGATCGCGACATTGTCATTGCAGTTGGAAATGATCATCAGTTTAAACGGTTATGTACTGTTTTAAACGAGGAAACTCTTGCAGAAGATGAATTTTTCCGAACGAATGAAAAACGACTAGAAAACCGAAAAAGCTTAGTCGCAATTTTATCAGTCTTATTTAAACAAAAGACAGCTGCTGAATGGCAAGCGTTACTAAATGAATCGGGCATTCCGTGTGGACCGATTAACGACATGAAATCACTGTTTGAAGATGAACAAATTGAAGCGAGAGATATGCTCGTTGAGGTTGAACATCCCGAAGCAGGTATCGTGCCGCTCGTCGGAAGCCCACTTAAATTTTCACGAACACCGACGACAATCCGGAGGCATCCGCCGAAAGCGGGTGAACATAATGATGAGGTGCTTCGTGAGTTAGGTTTTTCTAAAGCTGACATTGTCCGCTTTTCACAAGATGGAGTAATTTAAAAACGTTTAAATTTGGAACAATGATGCCATTGATCCAGTTTAAAAATATAGAAACTAAACTTTAGGAGGAAGAAACATGGATTTTGAATTATCAAAAGAACAACTTATGCTTCGCGATATGGTTCGCAACTTTGTTGACAAAGAAATTAATCCTTACATAAAAGAGTGGGATGAAAAAGGCGAATTTAATATGGGGATTATGAAGAGACTCGGTGAACTTGATTTGATGGGTGTCTGTATTCCAGAGGAGTATGGCGGTTCGGGTATGGATTATAATTCTCTAGCGATCGTTTGTGAGGAGCTTGAGCGTGGTGATACCGCATTCCGTACAGCCGTATCTGTACATACTGGTTTAAATAGCATGACACTTTTGCAATGGGGAAATGAAGAACAAAAACAAAAATATCTCGTGCCACAAGCGAAAGGTGAAAAAATCGGTGCGTTTGGCTTAACGGAACCGAATGCAGGTTCAGATGTAGCTGCCATGAATACGACAGCGACAAAAGAAGGCGACTATTACATTTTAAACGGTCAAAAAACATGGATTTCTCTTTGCGATGTCGCTGATCATTTCCTTGTTTTCGCTTATACAGATAAAAGCAAAAAACACCGTGGGATTTCAGCATTTATCGTTGAACGTACATGGGAAGGCTTTTCATCAAAAGCAATTAAAGGGAAACTCGGCATTCGTGCTGGGAACACGGGAGAGCTTTTCTTCGACAATGTAAAAGTACCGAAAGAAAACTTACTTGGTGAAGAAGGTGAAGGCTTTAAAATCGCGATGTCAGCGCTTGATAACGGTCGCTTCACTGTTGCTGCTGGGGCATGTGGTATCATTTCTGCTTGCCTTGAAGCGAGCGTAAAATATTGCGAAGAGCGTAAAACATTCGGCGTTGAAATCGGACAGCACCAACTTGTGAAACAAATGATTGCAAATATGGAAGCAAAACTTGTCATGAGCCGCCTTCTTGTTTATCGTGCGGGTGAACTGAAAAACCAAGGCAAGCGCAATACGAGAGAAACATCACTTGCAAAATGGCAATCTTGTAACTTCGCAAATGAGTCAGCGAATGATGCTGTCCAAATTCACGGTGCTTATGGCTATTCGAACGAATACCCTGTGGAACGACACCTACGCAATTCGAAAGCGCCTGTCATTTATGAAGGAACACGTGAAATTCATACAGTTATGCAAGCAGATTATGTACTCGGCTATCGTGAAGACAAACCACTTCGTAAAATGCTCCCTGCTTGGAAAGGGAACAACTAATGAATGTAAATGAAATATAGCATTTACCCACTGTCCTATGGTATATGTAATATAGACATAAAAGGGATGGTGGGGATTTTTTTATGATTCATACTTATTTTGTTGCGGGACATGCACGACTGCCACAAGGAATGGCAGCGAAAAGTGTGTTTGACACGTTAACGATTACAGCAGAAATTGACAAAAAATACGGTGTCATTATTGAAGCGTCATGTACGCTTGCGACGGAACATGGGCGTGACTTTATTGGAAGCTTGCTTCGAGGGTTAAGCTTACGTGATGGTGTCGATTATCCGGTGCAACTTATTGAAGAACATTATAAAGGTAAAGCAACGAATGCGCTTATCGCAGCAATCAAAGATTTACATACGAAATTTGAAGAATTGAACGCTTAGTGTACTTCCTGTCGGAAACGATGGGAAGTTTTTCTTCTTATTTTTAAATAAAATAATCGTAATAGAAGAATTCATTGGACAAGCTTGTCTTAACCTACAATTTAAACAATTACGAAATAAATATTTTTTAATAATGAAGTCATAATAGGGATGATGTATTCATCAGCTTACGAAAAGGAGTGGTTTAAAACGTGGCAAATCTATTAGGAAAAGTCGGTATCATTACTGGAGGTGCTGGTGGCATTGGGAAAGAAACAGCTTCACAATTTCTGCAAGCGGGAGCGAAAGTCGTTCTTGTTGATTTGATGGATGAACCATTGCAACTAGCAAAATCGGAACTACAATCTCAAGGAGACGTGCATACGGTCCAAGCAGACGTGTCGAAGGAAGCTGATGTTCAAAATTATGTGAAGGAGACAATTGACAAGTTTGGAACGATTGATATTTTCTTTAACAATGCTGGCATTGAAGGAAAAGTAGCTCCCATTACAGAACAATCGATTGAAGACTTTGATAAGGTGATAGCTGTTAATGTTCGTGGTGTCTTTTTAGGTTTAAAGTACGTTTTACCTATTATGATGAAACAACGAAGTGGAAGCATCATTAACACTTCATCCGTTGCGGGATTAAACGGAAGCCCTTTCGTTTCACCGTATATTGCATCGAAACACGCTGTTACTGGTTTAACAAAAACTGCAGCTCTTGAAGCCGCTAGTGCTAACGTTCGAGTGAATTCTATTCATCCTTCGCCGGTAAACACGAGAATGATGCGTTCATTAGAAGAAGGATACAATCCTGGTCAAGCTGAGGAAGCGAAAAAAGGATTTGCACAAGGAATTCCTTTAGGTCGTTACGGAGAATCGGATGATATAGCGAAGCTTGTATTATTTTTAGCCTCTGATGAAAGTTCATTTATTACTGGAGCACAATATCGAATCGACGGAGGAATGGGTGCACAATAGGGCATAATAATCCAACTTGAGAAGTGGTATTGTTTTACTTACAATACTACTTCTTTTTCGTTACAATAAAAGAAAAAGAGGGAGGCGATATGATGAAGTTTGCAACAGCACGTGTGGAAGGCGAAGAAGTGATTGGCTTCATTCAAGATAGTCAATTTATCAATTTGACGAGAGCATCAAAAGGAGATTTTCCGAAAACGATGAATGAGGCCCTTCAATTCGGAGATAAATTGATACATAAAGTGAATGAAATTTTGAAAATGGATATAACGGAAGCAACTGTACCATTAGCATCCGTCAAACTGCTCGCTCCGATCCCACGCCCCGCGAAAAATATTTTTTGCGTTGGTAAAAACTATGCAGCTCATGCGATTGAACTTGGTAGTGAAGCAGATATCCCGGAAGCACCGATGTTTTTTTCAAAAACACCAACGACCGTTATCGGACCGCATGAATCGATCCCTGCACATGAACATGTAACTGAAGCTCTTGATTATGAAGGTGAACTAGGTGTCATTATCGGAAAAAAAGGCTTTGCCATTGAAAAGGAAAAAGCGTTCGATTATGTGTTCGGCTATACGATTATAAACGATATTACAGCAAGAGACTTACAAAAGCGCCATAAACAATTTTTACTTGGAAAAAGCTTAGACGGTTCGTGCCCAATGGGTCCATACATTGTACATAAATCTGCACTTAATCATCCTCATGCGCTAAAAATTGAAACGAAAGTAAATGGTGAATTGAGACAAAGTGCAACAACTGAACAACTTATTTTTGACATTCCCGAGCTGATTTCGGTGCTTTCGCAAGGTATGACACTTGAACCTGGAGATATCATTGCAACTGGCACACCTGCAGGTGTTGGGATGGGATTTACACCACCAAAGCTACTCAAAGCAGGTGATACGATTGAAATCACAATTGAAGGGATCGGCACACTGATAAACTCAGTCAATTCTTAAGGAGGCAATTACATGGATAAGCTCATTTACGTGAATGGCATTTGGACAGGTGAGCATCTCGAAAAAATTAAAGTGAGTAATCCAGCTACAGGAGAATGTATCGGTACGGTTCCAAATGGTGGACGAAAAGAAACACGCGAGGCGATTGACGCTGCATACAAAGCATTTCCAGAATGGTCTAAGCTGACTGCCTATGAACGTTCAGCATACTTAGAAAAATTATACGATTTGATGATTGAAGCGATTGAGCCTTTAGCAGAAATGATGACACTTGAAATGGGTAAACCGCTGGCAGAGTCGAGGGGAGAAGTCCAATACGCTGCATCATTTATAAAATGGTATGCAGAGGAGGGCAAACGTGTTTATGGCCGGACGATTCCTTCTCACGTTAATCATAAACGGATGATCGTGACAAAACAACCTGTTGGTGTTGTAGGAGCAATCACACCGTGGAACTTTCCTGCGGCGATGATTACACGTAAGCTTGGTCCTGCCCTAGCTGCTGGTTGCACATTTGTCGTTAAACCTGCAGATGAAACACCGTTAACGGCCATCATGCTAGCGGAGCTTTGTGAACGTGCTGGGATTCCAAAAGGGGTTATTAATGTGATTACTGGAAAAGCGGCGCCGATTGGCGAGGAACTACTCACAAATCCCCGCGTTAATAAAATTACGTTCACGGGTTCAACAGAAGTAGGTAAGTTGCTCCTTAAGCAAGGAGCCGATCAAGTAAAAAATATGTCAATGGAGCTTGGCGGGCATGCTCCGATTTTAATTTTGGACGATGCCGACATCGATAAAGCTGTAAACAATACATTATTAGCGAAGTTTCGTAATGGTGGCCAGACATGTATTTGTGGCAACCGAATCTATGTTGAAGCAGGCATTCATGATGAATTCGTGGAACGATTTGTTAGAGCAGCATCGAAACTAAAAGTCGGAAATGGAATGAAAGAAGGTATCGATATCGGTCCAGTCATAAACCGCCAAGGCTACGAAAAAATTGATCGTCACGTACAAAATGCTTTGAAACAAGGGGCAAAGTGTGTGTTAGGCGGAAGCGGTATCGTAGAAGGAGATACGTATTTTTACAATCCAACGATTTTAACGAACGTCAAACCAGGCATGATTATTATGAACGAAGAAACATTTGGTCCTATCGCTCCAATTCAAAAAGTGAATAGCGAAGAAGAAGCGATTAAATTTGCAAACCAGACTCCGTACGGTCTTGCAGCGTATGTATATACGGAAAATTATGCTAAAGGTATTCGTATTGCTGAAAAATTGAATTACGGGATCGTCGGATGGAATGACGGTGTCCCTTCTGCAGCTCAATCTCCATTTGGAGGAATGAAACAAAGCGGAATTGGTCGTGAAGGTGGAACGGAAGGAATCGAATCCTATTTAGAAACAAAATATATTACAGTCGGTCTTTAAATCCATGGAAAGTAGACGTCCGTATTAATTTCATTTGCTTAACAATTAGTAGAAAATAAAGGGGAAATGTGTAATGGATCTAGGTCTCAAAGGACAAACGGCACTGGTGCTCGCATCAAGCAAAGGATTAGGGAAAGCGACAGCAATGAAACTTGCTGAAGAAGGTGCAAATGTTATGATCTCAAGCCGAAACGAGACGGACTTACAAAAAACAGCTCTAGAAATTCGTGAAAAAACGGGAGCGAACGTCGCTTACAAAACGTGTAACATTATGGACAATGAACAAATCGTCGAACTCGTTCATGAAACAGGGAATAAGTTTAAAACGATCGATATTCTAGTTAACAATGCTGGTGGACCACCTGCAGGAAACTTTGATGATTTTTCCGACAAAGATTGGGTGAATGCATTTGAATTAACATTGCTCAGTGTCATTCGAACTATTCGCGCAGTGTTGCCATTTATGCGCAAGCAACAAAGTGGACGGATTGTTAATATTGCTTCATCGTCTTTTAAGCAGCCACTTGAAAACTTAACGTTGTCAAACACATTTCGAACAGGTATTATGGGACTCGCAAAAAGTTTGTCTCAAGAGCTAGCTAAAGATAATATTTTAATTAACACGGTCGGTCCAGGTAGAATCGCGACTGATCGACTCAAAGAACTTGACAGCAAAATTGCAAAAATGAAAGAAGTTGCACTTGAAGACATTGTTGCACAGTCAGAAGCAGCCATACCTCTTGGGCGCTATGGAACACCTGAAGAATTTGCGAACGTACTCGTCTTTTTATGCTCTGGAGCGAATACATACGTGACGGGTCAAGCGATTCTCGTAGACGGAGGTCTCGTTAAAGCAATGTAAACAAAGAGAGAACAGCAATTAACTCCATGACTGTGCTGTATAATGGAATATTTTATTGTTAATGGATGAATTTACTATATCACTCTGGTACAATAGGTTCGGATAAATAACCTTTTCTGTATACGTTCTCAATTCTTTTACGTTTACATTGAAGAACTTACACGATTGGAGGAATGGCATTGCCTTATAACGCGTTATTCCACGCTCATGCTGACATGTGGATTGTTGTATTGCTTTTGTTTTTAATTAGTTACATTTTAGTTAGGTACGATAAGGTAAAAGCTCAAAAGATTACCCACATGATTTTGCGGTTGTTTTTCGTCATAATGTTTTTGTCCGGACTTGGACTTGTGATCACCTATAAGTTTATGCTGATGGCGATTGTAAAAATGCTATTTGGGATTTGGCTCATTGCCTCAATGGAACTCATCTTAGTGAGAGCACGTAAAGGCAAGTCTACAGTTAGCTTTTGGATTCAGTTTATGATCTCACTCATTGCTGTATTAATTATCGGATATCGTTTTATTTAAAAAGCAAAAAAGAAACGCAATTTCTAAAAATTGTGTTTCTTTTTTTGATTATTAGGGAATAAGATAAGACTCAATATTTTCAGTGTACCATTTACATACTTGAGAATTAGAATATTATTAAAGTATAACGTATTTTTTAATAAAAATAAATGAGAGATGATAACCAACAATATATGAATGGATGTACTATATTATGAATTTCAATCATATAATTTTTATATATAGAGATGTGACAGCATGATCAACAAGCAAAACGACGGCCGTATGATTCGTTTGGACATGTCAACTACTCCCACCATTAGGAAAGGGGGTCGGTCCCGATGACAGTATTTGAAAGTTTAATCTTTGCCGTTACGTTTGCCAGTCTTGTTGTCACGATTGTTTCAGTAAATTTAAAAAAATAATCCACCTTTAAGTGCTTCACTCTAGTCGGTGGATTATTCCGGTACGCAGATGTTATTAATCTGCTAATGTACAACCGCTTGAATGTACCTTCATCAAGCGGTCTTTCTTATTTTACGCTTTAATAATTAAATTATACATAAAATCAAAAAAGAGATTAGAAACCGATTCGAATATCAACAGTTAATATTGTTGCTCATATCAATCAATTTTTATTAGTCCTTTCGTTAGACGATAATAACCAAAATATTCCATGAATAGAAAAAAAGACACGGACGATAATAACCTTTTTTTGTAATGATCTAAAAAACAGTTGATAAACAAAAATAATGCTATAAAGTATCAAGTAGGGATTAATTTGGTTAAAAATTCCTTTAAACCAAAGAATAAAAAATTAATCTTGACAGAGGAGAGGAAAAGATGGCAGGACAAATTCGCATGAGTCCAGAAGAGTTAAAAGCGAAAGCAACTCGTTACGGACAAAGCGCTAGACAAATTGAGGAAATTTTGCAAAATTTAACGAACTTGCAAGAAGAATTACGTTCAGAATGGGAAGGTCGTGCTTTCAATCGTTTTGACGACCAGTTTAATCAACTAAAGCCGAGAGTTCAAGACTTTGCACAGCTTATGGAAGAAATCAATATGCAATTGACCAAAACAGCAGACGCTGTTGCCCAGCATGATGAAGCATTATCCAGAAACTTTGGACTTAGCTAATCGAAAGGACAGGTCTTGGATGGATGCCACACGACGACGTTGTGTGGCATTTATTCATTCTAATTATAAAACGAAACTTTTGGCTAGAAATCAATACTAGTTAGGGAGACATTCGTTTCTTAAATGCATTAAAGGCAAAGGAAGGGAAACGTTCATGTTTGATTTCTTTTTTAATCTCTTTAAAACGGACAATGAAATCGAAAGGGCTCGTTATTATAAATTATACTCGCGTTTGAATGATGCAATCGCATACCACGATAAGAAAGTTAGTGAGGCAAACGCTGCCTATAACAGCTACACTAGCTCAGCTCCTTGTTTTTCCACGACTTACATTCCATCAAATGATTTTGAAGCGAAAAGGCACGAATTAAATTCAAAAATAAACGAAATTATTTGAACAGGATAAAGAGCAACGCCTTCGGCTCGTCATCGCAAGAGACCGCGCGTACAGCCGTTACATGCACTTTAAAAACCTTGCGATCGCAGAAGCAGATACGAAAAGCTGATTGCTGAGATGGAAGATGTCATGATTCACGAAGATGCTGTCGAAGAAGCAAAAGCAGCCGCAAAAGCGTTTGAAGCTTCACTCAACAAAACAAACGTTCGTTGCGAAACGTTAATTTCTTACGTTGCTTCTGCTTCTTGGAGTAGCAAGACTCGCGATTCTTTTTTTAGTTACCTTGAGATTATTAAACAGTATCACGAAGACATTGCTCAGATTACCGCAAAGCAAACGAAAGCGTTGAACAATTTAGATACGTATACGAATGACTTTTTAAAGGATCCTTTAGTGAAGCAAGTGAGGAATTTATGATGAAGCCATCGAATGACGTTTTTTCAATTGCAGAGCACTATTTGCTGGCTGACGCATTTAGTGCTGAAGCTCTATTTAGACTGCCAGATAAAAAAACGGTACTAGTTGAAAGGCGAAGCCGTTTTTGAGGAAACACATCAACGATTAATCGAAAAAGAGATTGTAACATCGGAAGAAAAAATTACAGATGGAGGAGCATTCAAGCGCTTGAACTTTACCACCAAAGTAAAAAGTATAACCTCATGTTTGTCTTTCGCGAGCTGGAGGAAGTCGAATTGATTATGCTCGTCGAGCTTGAAGATGTTAAACAATACCGCCTTTATGTCATCTCTAAAGCAATTGTATTAAAGTTGCTAGGGGAACGGTTTCCGTTCGTCTTTCGGAAACCGTCTGAACATGAAAAAACTTTATTACAAAAGGAGCGTCAAGAAATTCGATCTTCAATATCGAATCTTTTCAAACTGAAGAAGATAGTCTTACTCGAAAAAGTACAATAAAACATCAGCAAACGCTCGTGTTTACGAAAGATAACAAACTTATTATGATCGATCCAGATGAAAAAAATATTACTACGCTAGCCAATATTTTGTTCGATGATCAATGGGTATAATGAACCTGGAATTTTTCACTAGAACCCCTTTACAAAATTAAAAATATTTGGTATTTTATAATTGTGGTTTGGGGAAACCACGATCGTATTACAGCAAAGTTCATAGGGTTAATATGGTAAGGCACGAAGCCGAGGCGTTGGGGATCGCCTATCCGATTAGTCGGATCTCCCTCAAAAAATGACTAACTCGTTTAGTCATTTTTTGCTTTTAAAGGAACAATTTTAAAGGGTGTGAGTTCATTGAGGTATAATCTTGGCCTGGATATCGGTGTAACATCTGTTGGCTGGGCGGTTATTAATTTAGATAAGGAACGGATCGAACGACTTGGCGTCAGAATGTTTGAAGTTGCCGAAAATCCGAAAGACGGCTCCTCGTTAGCTGCTCCGAGAAGAGAAGCGAGATCCAGCAGAAGACGGTTACGTCGGAGAAAATACCGTGTCAGTCGAGTTCGTAAATTTATCGTTGATCAAGGTTTACTAACAAAAGTACAAGCTGATATGCTTTATGATTGGCAAGATGGGGATTTAGACATTTGGTTACTAAGAGTAAATGCTCTTGAACGTCAATTAGAAGATCGCGAGTTTGCTAGAATTTTAATTCATTGTGCTAAGCATCGTGGATTTAAATCGAATCGAAAAAGTGAAACAAAAAAAGGCGATGACGGTGTCGTCTTATCAGCAGTAAAAGAAAATCACGAAAAGATGAAAGAAAAAGGCTATTTAACGATTGCCCAACTTCTCGTTCATGAACCTGAATTATTTGAGGGAAGAAAGAGAAATAAAGGCGGGGAGTATACCCACGTTTTTGCACGTGATGACATTGAAAATGAAATTAAAACGATCTTTAAAAAACAACGCGAATATGGACATCCTTTTGCTACGAAAGAAAATGAAAACATGTATTTAGAAATTTGGAGCTCCCAACGTCCGTATGCTTCTAAAGAAGACATTATCGATAAAATCGGAGAGTGTTCACTCATCCCTCGTGAAAAAAGAGCACCGAAATTTAGTTATCAATTTGAACGATTTCGTGCATTGGACAAGCTCAATCGCTTGCGTATCGTTCCGAAAGATGAACCAAGCCGTCCACTCAACGATGAAGAGAGACAAATCGCTTTAGATTTAATCATGGATGACAAAAAAGAAATTAAATATTCCGCTTTAAGGAAAGCACTATCTTTAGGTGACAACGTACGATTTAATGAATTATTTTATGATGAAGGAAAATCGTTGAAAGATAATGAAAATGTCACATTTATTTCATTAGAAGGTCAATACAAAATAAAAAAAGTAATAAAGGAAGTTGAAGGAAAATCAGCCCTTCATCAATATCGCCCGGTTGATTATGATACGATCGCATATGCTTTAACCGTATTTAAAGATGATGTCGACATTCGCGACTATTTAAAAAATGAATTCGTTAGTTCAAAAGGAAAAAAGATGCCGAACATCGCAAATCGTCCATACAATGATGAACTTATCGATGAATTACTGTCATTATCATTTTCAAAATTTTCACACCTATCATTAAAAGCATTAAAAGATATTCTTGTACATATGGAGAAAGGTTTGAACTATACGAAAGCTTGTGAATTAGCAGGATATGCAATCAATCAAAACACAAATACGAAAAAAAGCAAATTGCTACCCGTTATTCCAACCGATGAAATTCGTAATCCTGTTGTGTTACGTTCACTCGCTCAATCGAGAAAAGTCTTAAATGCCATTATTAAACGATACGGAAGCCCATCCGGGATTTACATTGAACTTGCTCGCGAAATGGGACGTCCTTATGCAGAACGGAAGAAGCTATCGAAAGATTACAATACAAATCGAACGCTCAACGAAAAAGCAAGAAAAAAGATTCGTGAATTACATCCGAGCATCAGTGACCCACGAGGCCATGATATTTTAAAATACAAACTTTGGGAAGAGCAAAATGGGAAATGCCCTTATTCATTAGAATCGATTACGATTGAACGATTATTTGAACCTGGTTACGCCGAAGTCGACCACATCATTCCATATAGTCGTAGTTTTGATGATAGTAATCAAAATAAAGTGCTCGTACTCGGAAGAGAAAACCAAAACAAACAAAATCGCACACCATACGAATGGTTCGGACATGATAAAACGAAATGGGAACAATTCACATCTTACGTTTCATCGTTGAAAGTTGGACGTAAAAAGAAAGGTCTGCTTTTAAAAATAAACTTTGATGATGAACAAGAAGATGCCTTTCGCACTCGCCAATTAAATGACACACGCTATATTACTCGTTATTTTAAAAATTTTATTGAAGAACATTTACAATTCCGTGAAGATAAAAATAAAAAACAATATGTCTATACCGTTAACGGTGCGTATACTTCTTTAATGCGTAAAAGATGGGGTTTCAATAAAAATCGTGACGAAAATGATTTACACCATGCATTAGATGCAGCCATCGTTGCCGTTAGCCATGACAACCGTCAAAAGGTGAGTGCCTATTTTAAAAGACGTGAAGTTAGTACTCCGACACAATTAAGAAAAGATAAGGAACGTTTTCCAGAGCCATGGGACGGTTTTGCAAAAGAGTTAGAAGCTCGCATGATACAAGATCCAGACACGTTAAAGCTTGCTTTACAATCATTAGGACGAGAAGAGGCTTATGATGAGGAATTTCTTCGCGAAGTTAAACCGATTTTCGTTTCAAGAATGCCAAAACGAAGTGTGAAAGGTCAGCTACACGAAGCGACATTTCGTAGAAATAGAGGCCAAAACGATAAAGGCTATACCGTTGTCGTTACGAAAACATCTCTGGATAAAATTCCTTTTGATAAAAATGGTGACTTTCCTATGTACGGAAAAGAATCTGATCCAAAAACATACAGCGCCATTAAAGAGCGTTACTTGGTTTACGGTAAAAACAAAGCCAAAGCATTCGCAGAACCGCTTTACAAGCCATCTAAAAATCCTAAAAATGCACCTGTTATTCGCTCTGTTAAAATCGAAGATAAACGAAACACCTATGTCAGCTTAAATCGCACAACGGTTGCAGATAATGCGAGCATCGCAAGGACAGACGTCTTTCAACATAAAGAAAACGGGAAATACTATTTAATCCCGGTTTATGTGTCTGATATAAAGGCAGGTAGATTGCCGAATCGGTTTATTACACAAAAAAAACCATACTCTGAGTGGGTTGAGTATTCAAGTGATTTTGCTTTCAAGTTCAGTCTTTTTCCTAACGATTTAGTTCATATTAAACTACCACAAATAAAAGAAACACGAACTGCAAATAAAAATATTGTTTCTTGGCAAGAGGATTTCTTTTACTTCAAAGGGGTGGACGCAGCTACTGGTGCGATAACAATTCAATCTCATGATGATAGTTTAGTTGATCGTGTTGGTGTCCAACGCCTTCAGATTTTTGATAAATACCAGGTTGATCCACTTGGTAATCTCAAAATAGTGAAAAAGGAAAAGCGTCATGGCGTATAGGCATATTGTCATTCGTAATCTTGCAAAACTATCTACAAAAAATGAACAACTCGTTATCCAACAAGAACAGTCCATACAAATACCGTTAGAAGATATTAGCACGATCACAATTGAAGAACCTGCCGTCACCTTGACTTCTGTCTTGATAAGTAAATGCACAGACTATCATATCAATTTAATTATTTGTGACCAAAAACGAATGCCGAGTGGATTGTTGCAACCATTCCATCGGCATTCACGCCAATTAAGTGTGCTTGAAATGCAACTTGGATTATCCAAACCATTTAAAAAGCGAGTTTGGCAGCAAATTGTGATCCGTAAACTAGAAAACCAAGCTCGTTGCTTAGAACTCGTACATAAAGCAGATGAAGCACAAAAAATTTATACTATCTCTCGAAGTGTTGAGTCTGGTGATCGAACGAATCGTGAAGCGTATGGAGCAAGATTATATTTTACAAAGTTATTTGGTGAACATTTTAATCGCCGCCATGATGATGTCATCAATATTTCACTGAATTATGGATATAGTATCATTCGTTCATTAGTCTCTCGCTCATTAGTTCGCTATGGTTTTACACCATCATTAGGTATTTTTCATGATAGTCAAACAAATGCTTTTAATTTAGCTGATGATTTGATGGAAGTCTTACGACCATTTGTAGATGTTACCGTTTCAATTCACGTTAATCACGATTCAGTATGGTCAAAAGACATTCGAGAAAAATTGTTCGCAATCTTAAATTATGAGGCCGTGTGGAAAGACGAAAAACAAAGCATAACAAATGGAGTCGATCGAATGATTCAAAGTTTTATAACAGCATGTCGTGAAAAGGATCCGATGTATCTCGTATTACCAGAGCTCGTTTCATTGAATGAACATAAGTATGAGTAGATTTATGCGAATTATCGTATTCTTTGATTTACCAGTGATGACGTCGCAGGAAAGAAGGCAATATGCTAGATTTAGAAAATTTTTATTAAACGACGGGTATACGATGATACAATATTCGGTTTATAGTCGAATTTGCAATGGAAATGACGCTGTTCAAAAACATATGAAACGATTAAAAGAAAATATACCGAGTGTAAATGGTGCGATCCGATGTATGAAAATTACAGAAAGGCAATTTGAAAATATGGAAATCCTGCTCGGTGAAAGAACCCCAGAAGAAGAATTAGGGGCAAATAAAACGGACTTTTTTTAGAAAGTACTTGCAATCTGTTGTGAGTGCTTTTCTTTTTCCAATTTTCAATTAAAAATAAAGGATATACTACTTAAAATTGAATGAAAATCTTTCTTTTTTAAAAATAAAAACCCCTGAAAAGCTACTGTTTTCAAGGGTTTGTGATACGTGGATCGTATCACAGCAAAGTTCATAGGGGAAATATGGCAAAAGAGCGTTATTTATTCGCGACAAAAGAATCGTATCACAGCAAAGTTCATAGGGGAAATATGGCGATTAAGAAACATCATGAATTTAATGAGAAATCGTATCACAGCAAAGTTCATAGGGGAAATATGGCAAGGATGGGAGTATTGTAAATATAAAATGCATCGTATCACAGCAAAGTTCATAGGGGAAATATGGCTTACGTGACGAAATATATGACTAAAGATGAATCGTATCACAGCAAAGTTCATAGGGGAAATATGGCAAATACATTTCTTAATGTTTCTCCAGTGTCATCGTATCACAGCAAAGTTCATAGGGGAAATATGGCTAATAAGCAAGTATTAAAGATAGAACATGAATCGTATCACAGCAAAGTTCATAGGGGAAATATGGCTTAAACGCTTCTTTCCAACGAAATCCGCTCATCGTATCACAGCAAAGTTCATAGGGGAAATATGGCCGGAAAGACTGACGCTATAATCGGTCATAATCGTATCACAGCAAAGTTCATAGGGGAAATATGGCATAAATCGCTCGCCATCGTCAAGCCTACGCATCGTATCACAGCAAAGTTCATAGGGGAAATATGGCAACTTGCGACTATGCAAGAAACTCTCATATATCGTATCACAGCAAAGTTCATAGGGGAAATATGGCTGAGATTGATTTGTTGAAAATTAAAACAACATCGTATCACAGCAAAGTTCATAGGGGAAATATGGCGTTTGTTAGATGGCATGAGTATGTTATCTAATCGTATCACAGCAAAGTTCATAGGGGAAATATGGCGATTTTAAGGCTACTGTTGCACCGTTTAAGATCGTATCACAGCAAAGTTCATAGGGGAAATATGGCTCTCGACCGCTTGTCTACTCATTCTTTCGTATCGTATCACAGCAAAGTTCATAGGGGAAATATGGCTACCAATTCGCAATTAACAATTTTACTAGATCGTATCACAGCAAAGTTCATAGGGGAAATATGGCCAACTTTTCGATAACATAAGCGTTATCAAGATCGTATCACAGCAAAGTTCATAGGGGAAATATGGCGAATATGTTATGAAGGCATCCGAGATTAGAATCGTATCACAGCAAAGTTCATAGGGGAAATATGGCTAAATACGTACAAAGGATTATCATTATCAAATCGTATCACAGCAAAGTTCATAGGGGAAATATGGCTAAATACGTACAAAGGATTATCATTATCAAATCGTATCACAGCAAAGTTCATAGGGGAAATATGGCCATTGCGTATTCCTCCAGTTTTTATTTAAGATCGTATCACAGCAAAGTTCATAGGGGAAATATGGCCATTGCGTATTCCTCCAGTTTTTATTTAAGATCGTATCACAGCAAAGTTCATAGGGGAAATATGGCATATAACAGTTTGGAATAGGATAGAAATACATCGTATCACAGCAAAGTTCATAGGGGAAATATGGCTATAGACAAATAGCACCGTCATTAGCGGTCATCGTATCACAGCAAAGTTCATAGGGGAAATATGGCAAAAATCACCGTCATATTCGAAAGCCTCACATCGTATCACAGCAAAGTTCATAGGGGAAATATGGCCATCTTCCTTACGGGTTTCTAAAATATCCTTGTAACTCTTTATTCGTCTGAGTAGGACCAGGACTGCATCCTATGTTCGATCTGCTCTCGCTAATTCTATGTTTAGAATTACACTTGTGAAAAGTTAAATTGGGTTAAGTTAACAAATTAGGTAACGGTTTATACAATATTAAAAGCATCTGAATAAACTAATTAAAGAATGAGAGTTTATTCGGGAAGAAAGGATGCGTATGATTTTGCCTAGAAGAAGTAGAGGGTTTCGAATTTGTATTTTTCCCGGTTACAATTGGTGCGGACCTGGTTGTAGTGGTCCAGGGGCTCCTATTAATGACGTTGATGCAGCGTGTAAAGCACATGATGAATGCTATAGAAACTATGGGAATATACATGCATGTGACCAAGTGTTTCTTGAACGCTTGCAGCCTTTAATAAATCCATATACGTTACAGGGAAGACAAGCAAGAACCCTTTATCATTTTATGAAGGTGAAGATGTTGTTTAATTAGTAAAGTCACTTCCTTTTGTCATCTAAGGTTGAAGTAAACTACTATTTTAGACAGATCAAATAGTAGGTTAACAATATGTTTTTCACATCTATATAACATCTTCTAAAAAAAAAATGACTAGTCATTTGTATGTGAGATTCTTAAAATTGAGCTTTGGTGAGCAAATGTATGAAAAAGCCACTTCTGATAAGTCAATGAAGTGGCTTGAATTGATGTCGGATTCTTATTCTTGTCCAACAACTTCTTTCCAGTCAATCGTACCATTTTTAATTTGTTCGCGTCGTTCCTTATCGATAAAATCTGATGGCTTACCACCATGCGGGAAGTCTTTGTCCTTGTCCGCGAATTCAGGTCTGTCATGTTGTAAAATGTAAGCGGCAATATTTACTGCCTCTTGGTCTGTAAATGTTCCTTCACCGCCGGGTGGCATGTTTTGTTGAATAAATGCTGCCATTTTTGATAATCGTGTCATCCCTGCTCCGTCATTAAAAGAATTTTCGCCCCACAATGCAGGTCCCGTATTTGCGCCTATGCCTGAACCGTCAACAGCGTGGCATGCTACACATGACTGTTGATACAATTCCTCTCCGTCAGCGAGATTCGGGATCGGAATTTCTTTCATATTGTTTTGTTCTCTCCAAGGAAGTTCAGCCCCAACAGGGATTCCTTCCGAAATATAAGTAAAGTAAGCAATCATTGAGCGCATTTCTGGACTGTCATTCGGAAATGGTTTTCCATTCATGCTTCGAATCATACAGCCATTAATTCGATCTTCTAGCGTAAAAACAATGCCTTCGCGTGGTCGGTACTGCGGATATTGTGTTGTTACCCCAACGAACGGTGAGCCAAGTTCTTCCAATCCTGCTCCTGCGTGACAACTAGTGCAAGAGAGCTGATTTCCGACATAGTCATCGGCATACACATGTGTTTCATTTACTAGATTATAACCATCTTTAATGGCTTCACCTAATGGACCATCTGGAACATCATCAAGACTAGGAGGATTAAATGAAATCTCGTTTCCTTCGGTTTGTGTCTGAACAGGTTCACTTGTTAAAAAAGATTGTTTGTCACTAGTAATACGGTCGCTTATTTCGATACCAATCCAAATCGTGAGGGCTACGACAAGCCCGCTGATAAGTATGACTTTTAGTTTCATGTCTTTCACTCCTCCTCGTGTCATTGTTATCTTTCTATTATCATTATACCCCCTGCAGTGTTTTGCTTAATGTATTTCGCAAGTGAAAAGTGATCCACTTCGCAATTTAATTTTGATCCACTTGATTGGTTTCAAAATTGATCCATT
>NZ_JBEUEL010000024.1:0-46936 GCF_041725775.1 Pueribacillus sp. YX66
TTTTATGATAGAGTGCCTTCTCTTTTTTGGCTAGTAAATAAGGTGAAAATATCCCCCGAGTAAAATATTACACATATACGGTTATTGTATTTATCGATATATGGAAATTGCTTTGTGAACTGCTCCCTCCGCTTATGCAATTCAAGAAAAGATAATGAGAAAGTCCGTAGGACAGTATGTTGTTCTTTGTGTTCATGAAAATGGCATGTGGAGGGGTTGAAAAAAATCATTTCATTGTTAATACTAGACCATCGGATATTAAGCCCCACACTAAAGTATAGTGGTATAATAAGATGAACAATGAAAACAACGTCTGAATGCCTATAATGTCGACCTAATAAACAAAGTAAAGGAGCTTACGATGGAACTACCGAGAGACCCTGATCACACGATTACATTTAATATGAAAAAAATACAAATTCAAATGCTTATCCTTACGTTTGCAACCATTTTTGCTGGTTTTTTTTTAGCAGCAATTTTTCATTCAGAAATCACATTTTCAATTTCTTTTATGAAGTTTCTTTTTTTTATCCTTCTTTATGTCATCGGCATTGTTCTACACGAACTTTTTCATCTACTCGGGTTTATAGTTTGGGGGAAATGCAGATGGAGCGATCTCGTTTACGGAGTGAACCGCGAACTTGGTGTGGCGTATGCCGGTACGAAAAAAACGCTTCGTAATCGTGCGATGAAAAAAGCGCTGTTACTTCCGTTTTGGCTAACAGGTCTATTGCCATTTCTAATTGGCATTTATCTTAATAACGGGATGCTTATTTCTGTTTCGGCTCTTTTAATTGGAGGAGCAGCAGGAGATTTCGCAATGTACAATCAACTTCGTAAAATAAGCAGTGAAGCGTACATTATAGATGATTTAAAGAAACCGCAACTGTACGTATATTATGATAACCCACACATCAACGAAAAATGAAGCGTAAAATCGATCGACATCACGACCTATGATCGTCGTGCGTCGACTCCTATTGCTTCATGAATGTTCGTCAATCCATCTCGCTCTAACAATTCGATCAGTCTTTGATTGATCGCTTTAACTATTCCAGGACCTTCGTAAATCATCCCTGTATACACTTGAACGAGACTTGCTCCTGCACGAATTTTTGCATACGCATCGTTGCCGTTAAAAATACCGCCGACACCAATAATCGGAATGTTGTCGCCAACTTCTTCATAGATTTCTCTAATCCAAGCGGTAGACCGTTCAGTGAGCGGCTTACCACTTAACCCTCCTGCTTCATGTTTCATCGTTTCATTTTGCAGACCTTCACGCGAAAGAGTTGTGTTTGTCGCAATAATCCCAGATAACCCTTCAGATGCAGCAAGTTGAACAACATCACGCATTTGTTCATCAGCCATATCTGGTGCGACCTTTAATAAAATCGGCTTCGATACAGTTCCCTTTTTCTCGAGCTCCGCTTTTTTCTTTTGAATGCCTCTCACGAGTTGCCGAAGACCTTCTGTTTCTTGCAAATCTCGTAAATTCGGTGTGTTTGGAGAACTTACATTAATGACGAAATAATGACCGTATCGATAAAGGATGTCTAAACAAGTAGCGTAATCATTTGTAGCATTTTCATTAGGTGTCACTTTATTTTTCCCAATATTAATCCCGATTGGGATACCCGCATTCGCGTAATGTTGGAGATTCTCGGCAGCTTTCATTGCTCCTTCATTATTAAACCCCATTCGGTTAATAACCGCTTCATCCTCTACTAAACGAAAAAGTCGTGGTTTGGTATTTCCCGACTGTCCTAACGGAGTAATCGTTCCGACTTCGACAAAGCCAAAGCCAATCGCCGCTAGCGATTCATACACTTCAGCGTTTTTATCGAAGCCCGCAGCTAGTCCAACTGGATTTGGAAAGTGCAGCCCCCAAAGCTTAGAGTGAAGCCGCTCATCTTTTACCGTATATCGTGAACGTAAAACACCCGTCATTCTTGTCTGTTTCGCTACTTTTAAAGCTAATATTGTCCGCTCGTGAGCCGTTTCAGGATCAAGTGCAAATAAATATTTTTTCATAAGTTTATACATTGCGATTCCCTCTCATCATGCTATACAATTCGAGTACAAATAAAATTGCAGCAGCGACAATGCTGGCGACGAGCACAAAAACCGCAAAGCGAACTGCAATCCCTTGCCATATGAAAAACATCGACAAAACGAAAAATCCTGCAGCAATCAAACCTTGTGAAAAACCTTGTTGATTTTCCTTCATTGCTGCTAAAAACAATTGGATTGTTGCAAGATTACATAACAATAAAACGAGAAGCATGAGTAACATTTCTGTTATAAATCCAGTTTCTTCTTCAGAAGAAGTAAAAAATGCTAACGGAATTACAAATACATTGATTGATATGAGGGCAATAGCCCATAAAACCCAATACATCGGTTTACTCAACGACACTCTCCCTCTCTTCCTCCATCCGACAAAATCATCTTACCATTTTTTAGCCTTACTTTGGCAGAGTTCAACAACATCTGCAAATTTACTATACCAAAATTTCACCTTTATTTTGTAACCGTTAAGAACATCGTTGTCATGCACAACGAAAATAAAAAATCAACGTAGTCGTCAAGATAACTATACCTTTCAATACAGCTGTATGTGAATAGAGATGTTATCAAGGAGGGAGATAGATAGTGACCAATCTTGCACCGTTTTTAATGTCGTCTGTGCCAAAAAGTGGCACATTTTTTCTACATCAATTGTTAACGGGCATGCCGAATATCTCAATGGACATCACAGATCCAGAAAAAAAAATCTTTTCACATTGGCAACTTGATCCTCGCAATGTATATGCGGAACACAAAAGCCGCCTGCGCAAACTTCAAAAAAATGAATTTGGATTAGGTCATATCTTTTACACGCCTCAATATACTCAAATGCTTCGTCAGTTGAATATGAAGCATATTTTCATTTATCGTGATCCGCGCGATGTACTTGTTTCGTTGAATTATTTTATTAAAAATAAGTGGATAGAACATCCCTTCCATGAACGATTCCAAAATCCAAACATGACATCGAAAGAAAGGATGTTAAAACTATTACATGGTGAAAAAGAAACTTGGCCATCTTTTTCTGTTTTTATTTCCCCTTTTTATGGATGGATCAACGATCCAACCCCATTTGCTGTATCATATGAGGATTTAAGAAAATCAGAAAAGTTCCAACGGCAAACATTATTAAAACTCGTTCAATTTTTATGGAAAGATACGACACCGCCTTGTTCTTATGAGCAAATCGTCTCGAACATGATCGCTAATCAGCGGCCTGAGCAATCGGCAACGTTCCGTTCAGGAAAAATAGGCGATTGGAAAAAAGAGTTTGATACGGAACTAAAAGAAACGTTTAAAAAAGAAGCGGGCACATTGTTAGTCGACTATAGATTTGAAGATGATTATGATTGGTAGAATCCCAAGTTATCACCATGAAATATGATTTATTTAGTTCCGTACCCACAGTTAGTAAAGTGTTAAGTGCAAAGCATAGCCAAGCGACAGTCATCCATTTGACTGTCGTATTCACGTAATTATTAACGATATTCGACAATTTTTCCTTTTCATTTCTTTTTAACAGAAACTACGATATAGTGAAGATGGGTATGTAGACTGATTAGAAAAGAGGCATTTTAAAGTAAGATGACAACATTACACCAAGAATCGATGGACATGTTAAAAAAGACAAGCCGTACGTTTTTCATCCCGATTACGTTCTTAAAATCAAAATTAAAAGATACTGTCGCCTCAGCATACTTATGTATGCGAGCGATTGATGAAATTGAAGATCATGAATCATTAGAAAATGAAACAAAACAAGCTTTACTGCTTTCCATTAGCGAGCTTTTGAAAAAGCCGTTTGATGAGCAAGCGTACAAAAAAATAATCGAGCCTTATCATATGAAGCTTCCCGCTGTAACAAACCGACTCAGTGATTGGCTTAAACTATGTCCAACGGACATTGTGGGTAAAGTTAAAAGTGCCACGAGTGAAATGGCTGAAGGTATGGCAAAATGGGCGAAGCGGAATTGGGTGATCCGAACTAAAGCTGACCTCGATGACTATACATATTACGTTGCAGGTCTTGTCGGTTGCATGCTATCAGATTTATGGCAATGGCATGACAATACCGAAACTGACCGTGAGTTAGCGATCGCTTTTGGAAGAGGTCTCCAAGCAGTTAACATTTTGCGCAATCAAGACGAGGACGATGAACGTGGTGTCAGTTTCATGCCAGAAGATTGGGACCGTAAAGATATGTTCGAATACGCGGAAAACAACTTAAAAAAAGCTGATCGATATATGGAAAATATTCAAGATACCCATATCCAAATGTTTTGTAACATTCCGTTGCAACTCGCACACTCGACATTACAAGCATTAAAAAAAGGCAAAGAAAAAATGTCACGAGATGAAGTGCTTACTGTCGTTCAACGAGTGACGGCTGATGTAAACCTATAATAAAAATCGTCTCCATTCGGTGAGGAGACGATTTTTTGTATTTCGGTTTAAAACCAAGAATAGACGTGATCAAATTTATCCAAGAAATCGAGAATTGCTAGACGGATGATAATGTAGGAAATAAGCATCGAGAGAGCTGCTGCACCTAGACTAAAATAAACTTTTTGCTCTCCTTTTAATTCCGTTCCTTTATGAAAAGCAAGCAAAACGGGCAAAAAGTAAACGGAAAATAAAAGTGACAAATTCGTCATTCCGATTGTAAACTTAGCCATACCCACAATTCCAAATAAAATCATCGCAACGTTAATAAGCATAAAAGGAACAAGCAATCCGCCAAACTGAGCAAGTATATTTTTTATGGATGAACTGTTATTCATTAGCTTTGTGGCTGCAAATGTGCTAATAAATGCCCCAACGGTAAAAAGAATAATGAAGAAAAATAATGGCACAGTTAAGTCAAAGAATGGTAACGAAGGCGTTAACGGTCCGAACATTTCCTTTACCATTTTATTCGCTAGAAAATAATTCGCAAGCGCATAAGCGAAAGCATAAATCGCCATCGTAATCAGACCATATCCGAACTGATTTTCATTCAATTTTAACGCACGGGTTGGATTTTTTAAAAGGTTGACAATAAATGTAACATACGTTTGAAATGAGTTTTTCTGTTGCACAGGAGCTACTGTCGTTTCAGTTGCCACTGCGGCTTCCGCTTCACTCGTTTCACTATTTGTCTTTGCAGTTTCCGTTCTTGACTGTTCGGCGAGAGCTCCGCCGCATTGCCCACAAAATTTCCCTGACTGTTGTTCATGATTACATTGCTGACAAACTAGCATTCTACGATCATCCTTCTTTCATTAATGTTTGTTACGATCTGTCTCGCGGTAATCAATTTTTGCAATTTTATAACCGTCATCTGTCACTTTGACGTGATACACTTTTTCACGATCATAATCGGTGACTTCTTCTTTGCCTTTTTCGTAATGAGTATACGTAAACTTTTCTCTCGTTGTCACTTTATACACATCATCATCTGATAAGTCAGAATCAAGCACATCATTTTTAATAAACTCATAATGAAACTCCATATCATCAAGATCATTAATAAATTTTTTTAATTCTTTTTCAGCAGCACTACCCTTTTCAATAAAGGAAGCTATGATACTATAGTCTTTTGAATTTAACGCTTGTTCATACGCATCCCGAAAGTTGAGCACATAAGTACTAGCCGAAAAAGCATAATCATCGACATGTCCGTCATACCCGAACTCAAAATAAATCGTACCCCAATTGTTATCGTGTTGCGTCACTGTTTTTGTTTTCATCACTTTTCCTTTTGGGTTTTTCCACTCCGCATGCATTTTTACTTCTGTTTCATCAGGAAAAGGGCCGACATGTTTTAGTTCTTTCAACGTTTTCTCGGTACTTTTTCCATTGACATAAAGAGTCGCATCCATCTGATCAGATTCAATTCCATATGTTTCAGTCGAAAATTCAATATATAGTTCATTTTCATCTCGCGAATGAACAGTAAATTCATCATTTTCTTTAAAATCACCAAATAAATTCGTCGCTTTCGCTTCATACTTATATGTTCCCGGATATACTTTCTCAATTTCAAGCGATGCGTTCTCTTTTACATTAAATTTTTGTTTATTCATCGTAAGCACAGTATCATTCATCGTTGAAAAAACATGTAATGTACTTGGAATCGCCCGAAAAGTGTATGACGAAAATAACCCAAGCTTTTTCTTCTGTTTTACTTTATACAGTTCCACGCCATTTGAACTCTTCACTGTAAAATCGAACGGTGCTTTTTGCTTTGACTCCATCATATTTAGCAATTGTGGCTTGACCGTTTCCCATTCATATTTTTTAATAAACGCAAAGTATTCTTCCTTATCCAACATTGCCTTTTTATCAAACTCGATATGTTTCAAAAATGCTTTGCTATCCCCGTCAATCACTGCGTGATCCATCTCTTGCAACACTTTCACAGGATCATAGTAATTTGACATCCATTGATACACACCTAACAAAACTAGGAGTAAGCCGCCTGCAACACCTAGCAGGATTTTCGCCTGCTTAGACATCGGGCTTTTCGCTGGTGGTGACGTCATTTGTAAGTTCGACTGTTGTACTGCATCTTTAGATCCATTTTCTAATTTGATAAAAGATGCGCCGCATTCGGTACAAAAGGCTTGCTCTTCGCCACGTTTTGCGCCACATTCTGTGCAATGATTCATTGTCGTAAACCCCTTCCCTCGTTATGACTTAAATAAAAAATAAAGAAAGACTCTCACACTATACCAAATACACGCCCAAAAAGTCCCTTATTTAGTTTATTATGGTAGTTTTCCTTAAACGATCGATATTGTATAACGAACAAAATCGCTTACACGACACGACAATCCCAAAGGATTCACTTCGTTTTTTCTCGTCTTAAATCATTGTGCCATTGTATAGAAACAAAAAAGCAACCTACCCACAATAGTGGAATAGACTGATCATTTCCTAGTCTCCGAGATTTTACGTCTTTGTTTAAATGGCCACCAAACGCCTTCCCCGAATGATACGGTAATCGCTGGGATCAGGAGTGGTAAAATAATAAGACCGTACAAAAGCAAACCTGTTATGACAATCGTAGCGATTTGAATTAGGCTTAACACACCTGAAGGCATCATCGCAGCAAATGTACCAGCAAGAATAACTGCAGCAGTCATAATGACCGTTCCCATTTTAGCCATCGAGACTTCTAATGCGTCTTTCACCGTTAGCCCATTGATGCTTTCTTCTCGGAACCGATCAAGCAAGAAAATCGAATAGTCGACACCGAGCGCGATCAACATAACAAATCCGAAAAATGGTACTGCCCATGTTATCCCATCGTACCCAAGAATGTTGACAAAAATGATTTCAGCAACACCGACAGACGTAAAATACGTTAACAGTAAAGACGCAATCATGTAAAATGGCATAATGACAGAACGGAATAAAATGGCTAGTGCGATAAACAGACAAATGAGCATAATCGTAACAGAGTGATTAAAGTCATCTGACGTCACGTCTTTAAGATCAGAATTAATACTTGAGACTCCGTTATACGTAATGCTAACATTCTCAAGCGGCGTTCCAATAACGACCCGTTCAATTGTTGTTTTTATGTCTTGAATTGTGTCAATCGCTTCTGGTGAATACGGATTGTCCTCGAGGATCACTTCAATAAAAGCCCCTGTTTCGTCGCCAAACGTATACTGATCTATGATTGGTTTAAATTGTTCGTCGTCTAACGTCCCTTTCGGTATGAACAATCCTGTGTCACGCACAATCTCCGTTTCACTCATGTCATTTAACATATTACGTAATTCAGTAAGTCCCGTTCCAATCTCTTCGAGACCTTTCGCTGAAGCGTTAACACCTGAGGACATCTCATTTAACCCGTTTCCGAGTTCACCTACTTGGGAACCGGATTGTTCGATTTGACTAGCGGCTAGATTAATACCTTCGCTTATTCCTTGTAGTTCAGCAGACAACACTTGTAAACTACCGGCTGCTTCTTCAGGGGAAAGCCCTAACTGAAGACCGCCTGTGATCTTTTCGATCTGTTCATTAATTTGTTCAATGCCTTCAGCTGCTTGACGAAGCTGCTGCCCTCCTGCCGATGCTTCACGACCTGAAGGGATCGCTTTCCCTGTTTGTGTTAGTCCACCTTGCACTTGTGTTAGTCCTTTTTGAATCTCCTCAAGTCCTCCAATCGCTTCCCTCATCCCATCCGCCATTAGCCCAAGTTGATGATCGACATACATCTCTTCAATCGCTTCACCCGTTGGACGTGTAATTGAACGAACGATCTTCACATCGTCTAGCTTTTCGATCTCTTTACTTAACACCTCAATATATGGAACAACATTTTCTTTAATTATCTCCGAATCTTGCTTAATGACGACTTTCACTGGCAATGAATCCCCATCACCAAATGCTTCTGAAATCGCACGAAGACCTTTCACAGATTCATAATTTTTATCAATTTCATCAGTCATATCATACGAAATATCATTGTTATACGAAAGTAAAATCGGCACCGTTATTGCCGCAACAATCAAAATGGAGACGACAGGACGCTTAACAGAAACTTTACTGAACGCGATCCAAACTTTACTATCTTGGTGTGAGGCTGCTTTTTTCGATGGCCAAAACAATTTGTCTTTAAATAATGCCATGAAAAATGGGATTAACGTATAAAGAACGAGTAGTAATACAGCGATTCCAACCGCAACGCCTACTGCTGATTTAAAAATAGGAAACTCCGCAAATCCAATCGCAGAAAAACCGATAAATACAGCAAGCGCACTAATGAATAACGTCCGACCCGCTGTGTTGTACGTATTGACGATTGCATCTTCAATCGAGTGACCGGCTTGCAGTTCTTCCTTATACCGACTTAATAGCAAAATACAGTAGTCAGTTCCAATTCCAAACAAAACCGCAACGAGAAAAATTTGCGTATAATTCGAAACAGGAAATCCAAACCAATCAATGAAAAAGGCAACGATCGATTGACTCAACAAATACGAAACTCCAACGGCAATCAATGGAATAAACGGAGTCACGAACGAGCGAAATACGATAAGCAGTAAAGCAAAAATAAGTATGACTGTAATCACTTCAGTACGTTTTAATCCGGCTTGTGCACTCATGTCAACGTCATGATTAATAATCGTTTCACCTGTGACGTACACTTCCTCATCTTTCGGTAAGATGTCTGAGCGAATTTTTTCCGTCAGATCGAGCACATCAGACTCTGATCCAGCAACTGTAATCGGAATGAGCACTGTCTTTTTGTCTTCTGAGACGAGCTGTTTTTCCAGCTCTTCATTTTCAAACGGATTTAACACGTCCTCAACAGGTTTTCCAAGCGCCTTAATTTCATTACTCGTTTGTTCAATCTCCGCTTTCTTGTCGGCTGCCATTCCTTCTTTTAACGAATAGACGACGGAAATCGTTTCATCAGTTGCATTTGCTTTTTCTAAAATATCAGCTGCAATCCGCGAATCGGCGTCTTCTGGTAGCTGAAACGTTCCTGCTTCTTCCGCTTGTTTCGTTAAGTTTGGTGAAAGCATAAATAGCCCAACTGTTGCTATGAGTAAAAAGCTAACGATAAGCCATCTAAACTTTAAAACTGACCTCAACAACTACATCCCCTTTAACTGCAAAATCTTTTTCAGTTTGCTAAAAATCTCAATAAACTGGTCGATTTCATATTCATCTACTTGATCTAAAATGAGTGTTTCAAACTGTTTATAAATCGCTTCATTCGAAAGCTGAAGAATCCTTTCACCCTTCTCTGTTAAAAAAATAAATTTCGAACGACGATCTTGTTCATCAGGCTTTATCATAATTAAGCTCTTTTCTTCAAGTTTTTTAATTCGGCTTGAAATCGCACTTTTATGTACACCTTGAAGCTGAGCGATCTTGCTACTCGTCGCCTTCCCATATGTAGAGAGGATTTTCAACACTTGAATTTGTTCAGGAGAATACTCATACCAAAGCGGTAAATCAATCGATTTCATCAAACGTTCAGTTCCGTAGATCATCACTTCTTCAAACAGTTCCGCCGCTTCTTTAAATTTCTCATTCAAAATTAATTCACCCCCTAAACTACTATACTAGTTTAAGGGGTGAACGAATGACAGTCAAGAACAATTCGCTTACGTTGTGTTTTTTCTAGTCTTGAATCATCGGGGCATCGCTCAAGTACAGCTTAACAGTGAAAAAGAGAAGCGCTTTTCGCTTCCCTTACTCATATAAATGACAAGCTGTATAATGATCGAGTTTTACTTCTTGCCACGTTGGCTTCACTCGTGCACAGATGTCCATCGCTTCTGGACAGCGCGTCCGAAATACACATCCACTCGGTGGTTCGATCGGGCTTGGCACGTCTCCTTTCAAGACGATCCGCTCTCGTTTAATTTCTGGATCTGGAATCGGAACAGCTGAAAGCAAAGCTTTTGTATAGGGGTGAAGCGGTTCGTCATACAAGTGAGCACTATCCGTCAGTTCGACCATGTTACCTAAATACATGACAAGAATTCGGTCAGAAATGTATTTTACCATCGACAGATCGTGTGCGATAAATAAATAGGTCAACCCCATCTTCTGCTGTAACTCTTTTAACAAATTGACAACTTGAGCTTGAATCGAAACATCTAACGCGGAAATCGGTTCATCACAAACGATAAATCGTGGCTCTAGTGCAAGCGCTCTAGCAATCCCGATTCTTTGCCGCTGGCCACCGCTAAATTCATGTGGAAACCGGTTCATATGCTCTGATTGCAAACCGACGAGGTTTAGAAGCTCTTTAATTCGCTCCCGCTTCTTTTTCCCGTGCAATGTCCCATGGATTGCAAATGGTTCTCCGATAATTTCTTCAACCGTCATCCGTGGATTTAACGATGCGTACGGATCTTGAAAAATGATTTGTATGTCCCTGCGCATCTTCATCATTTCACGTTCAGAAAGAGAAAAAAGATTGACACCTTTATAAAGGACTTCACCTTCTGTCGGAGTATGCAAACGAATCATCGTGCGACCTACAGTCGATTTCCCGCATCCGCTTTCCCCAACGAGACCGAGCGTTTCTCCAGCATAAATGTCGACTGTGATTCCATCAACCGCTTTCAGCTTTTTTTTATTGACATTGAAATACTTTTTTAAATTTTTCACTTGAAGAAGTGGAGTCTTTCTCAAAGTATTCCCGTTCATTGCATTATCGATATGTTTTCCGTCCAATTTAACGATCAACCGTCTTTCCCTCCTTTAACCACTCTGTCTTATCTGCCATTGTGTGATGAAGCCAACATGCGGAAAATTGTGATTTTCCTACTTCTTTTAAATTCGGATCGTGTTCTTTACAGATTCGCATGGCATAATGACAACGTGGATAAAAAGAACAGCCCTTCGGGGGATCAAACAAATCTGGAGGTGTACCAATAATCGGGTGAAGCGGTTCTTTCCGTTCCGTATCTAACCTTGGCACAGACTTCAATAAACCTCTCGTATATGGATGCTCAGGCTTCGCAAAAAGCTCTTTTACTTGGCCAGTTTCAACAACTTTTCCCGCATACATAACGACAACACGATTACACATTTCTGCAACTACGCCAAGATCATGTGTAATTAAGATAATGGCTGTGCCCGTTTTTTCTTGAATTGATTTCATAAGCTGAAGCATCTGTGCCTGAATGGTTACATCGAGTGCTGTCGTTGGTTCATCTGCAATCAATAGTTTCGGATTGCATGCAAGTGCCATCGCGATCATCGCCCGTTGCCGCATCCCGCCTGAATATTCATGCGGGTACTGATCCATTCGTTTCTCAGGCTGTGGGATTCCTACCAATTTAAGCATGTGCAATGCCCGCTTTCTCGCATCCTTTACCCCTATCTCTTCATGGGTGACGATCGCTTCGATAATTTGTTTACCAATTTTGCTTGTCGGGTTAAGAGATGTCATCGGATCTTGAAAAATCATGCTAATCTGATTGCCGCGAATCATCTGCATCTCTTTTTCCGGTACTTTAAGCAAGTTTTTTCCATTAAAATAGATGGATCCGCGTTCATAAGAAGCTGGCGGAGACGGCAACAATTTCATAATTGACTTTGCCGTCACACTTTTCCCACAACCTGATTCTCCAACAATACCAATCGTCTCTCCTTCTCGAACGACAAAGTTTACACCTTGAACTGCCTTTACAACACCTGCGTACGTTTTAAACGATACGTGCAAATTCTCAACTTCAAGTAATGTTTTCATCGCAGGTCCCTCCTCGTTATTTCCGTAATCTCGGGTCGAGGGCATCACGCAAGCCATCGCCAAACACATTGAATGCAAACATCGTTAACGAAATTAAAATCGCGGGTACAAATAGCTGATAAAAATTGCCGACTAAAATGCTGCCGAGAGCATCACTTGCAAGCGTTCCCCAACTCGCTTTAGGAGCTGGAACACCTAACCCTAAAAAACTGAGCGTCGCTTCTGCAAAAATTGCCGTCGGAACTGTCAATGTCACGTTGACAAGAATCGGTCCAAACGTATTCGGAATCATATGCTTTCTAAGCACCCAACTCATTTTCGCCCCCATAGCCGTTGCCGCTTGGACAAACTCCAACTCTTTCAACTGAAGCACTTGACCGCGAACGAGTCGTGCCATCGGAATCCAACCAGTAATCGTCATCGCAATAATGATCGGCCAAATGCCTCGTTTCAGTGCAATCATAATAAGGATGACCATTAACATATACGGAATAGCATATAAAATTTCTGCAATTCTCATCATCATGTTATCAGTGCGTCCTCCGCGAAGTGCTGAAATTCCGCCGTACAGCACTCCTATTGCAAAATCAATAAGTGCCGCCATAAAACCAATAAACAACGATATTCGTGCCCCATACCATGCACGTGTAAACAAATCACGTCCAGCAGCATCAGTGCCGAACCAATGCTCCGCATTCGGTGACACATTCTTTTTCGTAAAATCTTGCTCGTAATATGAATATTCATTTAAATGTGGACCAATAATGGCCATCAATAATATGAGGAAAATAATGACGAGTCCGACCATCGCGAGCTTATTTTCTTTCAAACGCCGCCACACATCAGGCCAATACGAAACAGGAGGACGCGAAATTTTTTCCGATTCTTGTCGATTCGTTTCATCACGAACAAACATATCTTCTGTAAATGTCGTTTCTCGTTCCATTAGCTACTCTCCTTCGTGATCTTAATGCGTGGATCAATCCACGTATATGCAACATCAACGATAAAGATCAAAAAGATGAGAATAGCGCTATAAAAAATTGTCGAACCTAAAATAACCGAATAATCACGATTAAAAATGCTCGTCACAAACATGTCTCCCATTCCTGGAATGCCAAAAATGTATTCAACGATAAAACTGCCTGTCACTAAGTTCGTCATTAAAATACCAAGGACAGTGACAACGGGTAATATCGCATTCCGAATAGCATGCTTAATAATAATCGTGCTCTGTTTCAGACCTTTCGCTTTTGCCGTTAAAATATAATCTTGACTCATTACTTCAAGCATGCTTGACCGCATCAGTCGTGCAATATACGCTAGCGGCATCATCGCAAGCGAAATCGTCGGCAAAATCGTATGTGACCACGATTTCCATGTTGCGACAGGTAACAGATTCCACTGGACAGCAACGTAATTAATAAGAAACGTTGCGAGAATAAAGTTAGGAACGGAAATTCCAATAATCGCAATGATCATCGAGACGTAATCAGGCCACTTATTCTGATAGAGTGCAGCAATTACACCTAAAATTAATCCAAAAGCGATAGCAATTGACAATGCTTGCAATCCGAGATGAAGAGAGACTGGAAATCCTTTTTTTATGTAATCGTTTACAGTGATTGAGCGATGCTTCATCGACGGTCCGAAATCAAATTGGAGAATTGATTTTAAATACATCCCGTATTGCACAATTTCAGGCTTGTCTAAGTTATAATGTGCGTGTAAATTTTTTTGAACGATTGGTGGCAAGCCTCCATCTTGTGCAAACGGATCACCGGGAATGACTTTCATTATGAAAAACGTAACTGTAATGATTACCCAGATTGTCACGATTGCCCACATGAAGCGCTTCAGCGTATATTTCCACATGAGAATCACCCCAACACTTTTTGTAGAATAGCAAGGTTCAGATGAATATTCCACCTGAACCTTTCCATTTTCTACTGTTCAATATCTGCATAAATGAATTGCGGATAACGATCGATCGGTGCAAAAACACCTTTTACATGCGGTTTTACCGTGTACGGTTTCGTGTAAAAGTAAATTGGAATGACTGGCATTTCATCAATGAGAACTTCTTCTGCTTTATGCATCGCATCTGCCCGATCTTTTTCGTCCATTGTCGTTTTTGCTTTTTTAATTAATTCGTCATATTCCGCATTACTCCAGTTCGCATCGTTATGCGGACCGTCCGTCACCCACAGATCAAGAAACGTCATCGGATCAACATAGTCTCCTATCCATCCCGCACGTGAAATATCGTAATCTCCTGCTTTCTCACGATCGATTTTCACTTGGAATTCAGCGTTTTCAAGTTTAACTTCGACCTCGAGATTTTTTCTCCACATTTCTTGAATCGCTTCAGCAATTTTTTTATGGGCTTCAAGTGTGTTGTACAAAATTGTAAACTCAGGCATTTTATTCATACCTTCTTCTTTTAGCCCCTCTTCAAGTAGCTTTTTCGCTTCTTCAACATCTTCCTTAAACAATTCACCTGTATTTTCTTGAAAATCACCACTCACGTCAGGAATACCAGGAGGAATAATCGATAGAGCAGGTTTTTGTCCACCTTGAACAACATGCTCTACAAGCGACTTCCGATCAATCGCCATCGAAAGTGCTTTCCTAACTTTAGGATTGTTAAATGGCTTCACATCATTGTTTAAGTTGTAATAGTACAACGCTAAATCTGGAGCATTGTGAAACTCTTCATTATTTGAATTAACTAACTCACCTTGGATATCATTTGGGAGCGGATAAGCTAGGTCAAGTTCATCCGCCTGGTACATTTGCCAAGCTGTATTTTCGTCTTCAATCATGACCATCTGAACTTCATCGAGATTAATTTTATCTTTGTCATAATAATGTTCATTTTTTTCAAGTGTCATGCTTTCTTTATGCTTCCATTCGGTAAGCTTAAATGCCCCGTTTGATACGTACGATTCCGCTTCTAACGCCCAGTCAGGATTTTCTTCTTGAACATTTTTATTCACGGGATAATATGTGTAAAATGCTGTTAAATCAAGAAAATAAGGGGTTGGCTCACCTAACGTAACTTCAAGCGTCTTTTCATCAACTGCTTTAACGCCAACATTTTCTTCTAATTCTGCATAGTCCGCTTCATTTTCAGCGCTATTAAATTCCTCTGCACCTGCAAGGTAATATAACTGATATGCATATTGTGAAGCTGTTTCAGGATGAAGCGCGTATTTCCATGCATATTCAAAATCTTCTGCAGTTACTGGATCCCCGTTCGACCACTTCACATCATCTTTAATGTGAAACGTCCACGTTAACCCATCTTCACTTCTATCCCACTTTTCAGCCATGCCATCAACGATTTCACCTTCTGGTGTCTTTTTCGTCAACCCTTCAAACGCATGTTCAAGCATCCATGAATCGTGCGTTCCTTGTGCGGTACCAGGATGAAGCGATCCAGGTTCAGAACTGTTATTAATTCGTAATACCTTTTTCTCAGCTTTTCCACCTTCTTCGCCTGTACCCGCTTGTTCTTTGTCACCGCTAAAACAACCAGAGAGCACAAGAATAGCGACTATAAATGCAGAAAGTAACGAAAATTTAGACTTTTTCAAGTGAAACCCTCCTTCATTTTAAATGCTTGTTATCATCCTATGATGGCTTGCCACACTTTATTTTACTTTTTGATCCAAACAGGAAAGTTCTTTACACCCCCCTATTTGAAAAAAGTTTGATGTTTCTCTAAGAAGAGTGTCTGTCTGTCTCAAATATAGCTATTTATTACCAATTTTTTCTATAGTCTGGACGTATGAATTTAATAGAGTCTTTTTCTTTATATTTTTACTGTTTTATCTTGAAACAAACTTTTAGTATAGGTCTTTCGCTAGTAAAAAACGATCTGCCCGATGATGACAGATCGTTTTTACTTAAAAATCGTACTTTTTTATAATGCTTTCTAGTTTTAACGCATAACCAATTTTTCCGTCAACTTTCAATCGACCCATCATAAATGCTGACGTTGCGTTTAAATTCCCTCCAAGTAATTTTTTGAAATTTTGCACACTCATTTTTAATTGACAATCATAATCAGAAGGACCTTCATAAAGCATTTCTGCTTGTCCATCAACAATTTTTAACCCATATTGACCACCATCATCACCTGATAAGTCAAATGCATACGTCACATCTGAACCTGCGAGCGGCTCTGGATTCTCTTTAAATACAACACTAAGCTCGTCCCAAATTTGTTTCATTGTCATGTTTTCTAAATCCATCAGTTGTCGTCTCCTTTGTTGTGAATGAATACTCATTCATTATGATATCAAAAAGGAGCATGAAGAAAAAGGATTAGTTTTGTTTTTAGAAAAAGCCGATCATCGACATATCGGCTCGAATCAACCGTTTTATTTTTACAGATTACACAATACTTTTGTATTTTTTTCCATTTAAAAAGAAATGGCAACACAAGGATTCCCCCTACTTTTTACGGCTTGCTATCCGCTTTTGGCGTATCTCCCTTCTCAGTGGGGCAGTTTCATACAATTTCCAATCCTCATCTGTTTCTGGATGAACTTTTCGAACAGGAATCGGTTCTCCGTTTTCATTTAAGGCAACCATTGTAACAAATGATTCTGTCGTTAATTTTTTCTCATCCTTTAGAAGATCGTGTGCTGTCACCTTCACGTACACTTCCATCGAACTGTAGCCAGTATATGTAACGAAGGCTTCAAGCGTCAGCGTGTCGCCTGCTTTTGCTGAAGATAGAAAATCAACGGAGTCAATCGACGCCGTCACAACCGTACCTCTCGCATGTTTCATCGCTGCAAGCGCAGCAATCTCATCAATGTACGCAAGCACTTTTCCCCCAAAAATCGTATCTAAATGATTCGTATCGGGTGGTAATACAAGCCGGGTTTGAACTGTTTTTGTTTCATGAATCGGTATGCTCTCCATCGTGATCCTCCTTGTCCAGTCATGCGACTATAAATAGCGTGTAAAAAAATGATAAGTTTTGCCTGATAACAGCATGTTAGATTACAAGAAAAATGTCAAATCGAAAATGGACTGTAAGATACCGGGGGTGAAAAGCAACTTATCGGTTTAATTAAACATGTGAACGACAATGAGCAGACAATCGCTCAGAGAGCCACTATACTATGGGTAGAAACGAAGCGAGGGGGAAAAACATTGCGCGTCATACTAAATATCGATCGAAGGCATGAAGAAACGACGGTGACGATCCAATGTAAGGAAATGACCGACTCGATCCAAGAGATCTTAAATTATCTAAACGAACGCAACATCGAATTCATCGTTGGGAAAAGTGGTGACAAACAGCACATTTTAAAACCGAACGACATTCATTATTTCCAATCGGATGGTGATACCGTTTTAGCTATCACAGCAGAAGGTAAGTTCAAAGTGAAAGAAAAGCTATACGAACTTGAACGGTTGCTGCCAACAAATCGTTTTATTCGACTTTCGAAATCCGTCATCGCCAATCTTCACGAGCTTAGTCATTTTGAAGCATCGTTCAACGGCACGCTATGTGTCTATTTTAAATCAGGCGTAAAAGAATATATCTCACGTCACTACGTAAGCAAGATTAAAGAAATACTACGAATGAACAGGAGGAAAAACAAATGAAGACATTTTTGTTTAGAAGTGTTATTGGGATCTTATTAGGAGCTTTTCTATCTGTATTGACAATGTGTAGTATCGTATGGATTGGGGATCAATCAACACTCGACGGTCACTTATTTGTAAAAAACGCGCTTGGCTCCATGTTCGCTGGTTGGTTCTTTTCCGCAGCCTCTCTCTATTTTGAAATCGAATCACTTAAACTTTTCATGCAAACGATCCTGCATTTTGTAACCGTCACAATTCTCTACTTCATCCTCGCCTTCGGCATCGGATGGGTTCCCATAGACCCAAAAAGTGTAATGACAGCCATCATAATATTCATCGTCATTTATACGATCATGTGGCTTAGCTTTTACTTCTATTTTCGCAATGAATCAAGGAAATTGAATGAGGATTTGCAAAATTTAAGCAAAAAGTAGCTACGTTTTTTACAAATGTAGCTACTTTTCAGTTATTGCAAAATATCTAATTATAAAACTGAATCGCTTCATTGATATGGTTTCTAAATGTGGTTTCAATTCGCTTGCTTTTTTACTCTTGCTTGTTCGGGTTCATCACCTGAATCAAGTAAAAAGCATATAGTGCGAACTTTTCTTCGCTAACGCATTAATAAGACTTGCATCTAAATGAAAAAAGAATTTGCCTTTCGTCCCCAGCATTGTTTAGAACTTTTTTCCCTCTTCCGTAATCCGATATATAAGCGCTTGACTCAGGAATTTCTTCGATAAAATTTTGCTCAGCAAGTACCTGCGCTGAATATGGACCATAATGATGATATTGATACTTAAAGGAGAACTCAACACTTGAACTCTTTACAAGATGAATCATTTTCCGCAACTTTTTTCTTCCATAAATAGTTCCAGTTTCATCAAAAAACTTCTACAAACAATTCCCGTTAATCATAATATTTGGGTGAAATATACTTTCATGAAACTTCTCGTTTTTCATCTCTGATGAAACCCACTTCATTTGGAAAGCCTGAACGATGGTTTTAAGTAGCATGTTGATTTTTGTATCCCCATTGATAATGGCTCTTGAGAACTTTTCGTGATCAATATTTGTCGTAGACTCGATTGCATGAAAGAATGGTCCATGCCAATATCATGTAAGAATGCCGAAGTTAAGGCTAGTAATCTATGTTCCCGAATTTGTTCATGAAACGTTTTAAAACTAGGATCTTTTAGACTCAAAATTTTGTCAATAAATCGTCTTATTAAATGAGTGACTCCAAGAGAATGTGCGAACCTTGTATGTTCTGCACCTGGATACATAAACCTAGCTGTTTAATATGTCGGAGTCTTTAAAATTCTTGTGTATCAATTAGTTTAAGCAATCATTCATCCCCATTACTAATCAGATTATGTACCGGAGCCCGAATAACTTTCACCCTTTTGCAAAAGAATTACGCCTATTTTTCACAATGGAAAAAGGTCTAGAGGATTATGTACGAGGATTGTGCGCTCAGAGGAGTCAATGTGATATGATGTTCTAATTAAAAAGAAGTGTGGCAATATACCCTTTTCTACATACAATGACAAATTCCTTCCAAATTTTAAATATTTTTACAATTTTTTAGAAAATATTGAACAGACAGACAGTTATCGTGATGTATAGAATAAATGGACGCGAGGAAAATAAAAGATTTCGGACTTTGTAATTGTTATTAATTTCCAATCCCATCAACCAACCGAAATTCAAGAAGAATGGTTAAGTTCTCCCCAAAAAATAGACTTAATGATTAACACAAAATTATGGACTTAACTAAACTTGTTTATGTCTTTATCAAAGTGTTAAAGCTAACAACGCGCCATCCTAAATAAAAATATGTGATTCCTAATGTTAATTGAAGGTTCGCCCCTCAATGATGAACGAATACTTATCGAATCTTTACTATCATTATTAGAGTGATTGACGAAAAATTTGTGATTATTGTATTAGATATCGAATCACGTGACGATATTTACAAATGAATGACATACTAAATCACTTTATACATTAACCTCTCATCACCCGATCAATTTCATCAGCAATGAGATGAATTTCTTGATTGATTTTTGTTTTAATGTTGCGATTGGGACATTATTAAGATTTGACATGTGGGTAATTTGCAAATCGTAGTTTATAATCTTCCAATTGTGCTATTGATTTTTCGTAATTCTGCTTTAATCGCATCACGAATATGCACGTACGCTTGTTTTTCTTCAACCGAAAGGTGTTTTCTCCGTTTGTATGGATGTAAAGCTGTCTTCTCGACGCATGTCCATTGATTCGTACCCATACAAAAAGAGATGGATTGAAATTTTTTTCTTTTCATTTGTCCAGATTGGTTTGCTCATTTAATCGTACCAATCGAAAACGGAAAAATTTTCGTGGAAAAATGCCCTGGAAGTGATGAAAATAATTCGTCCGTCATTTTGTTAAACATGAGCCGATACAGATATAGTTGCTTTCTCTAACGAATCTCGTAAATTCTGTTCACATCATATCCGTATCAACTTGTAATGTTTTTCGTGTTCAATCGGAGTATCATACGTTTCGTAAAAATAACGCCACTAGCTATTCAAAATAACATCTTAACCGAACTCCGAACGAAACGGTGAAAAAACAGCATAAATGTCTTCGTAGCCAATAAAAACAATTCGTCTTTCTATCAAGTTTTCTTGCACGTATATGGGCGTATAGCTTGTTTTAAACAAAAGGAATGATGACATCCATTGACGGGTTAATCTTCAGTTTACCTTGATAATGTTCCAATTAGTTTTTGTGACTTTTTCCACTTTCAGTCTTATCTTCAATTTTCACCTTGATTTCATTCAAACGTAAAAAGCACCTCGATTTGTTTTACTTGCCTCTCAATTTTCAATGTATAATCAAGCACATTTTTTAGTTGTATAGTGGATAGCAATGAACTGCTTTTCGCATGATTTTGTCAAGAATTTGTTTTGCAACTTGATGAGCGATAGTCTGTTTTTAAAGCGGCGTGCTCAAACAGCCAGCATAAAAACATATTTTATGACGATTCACTCCGTACATATTTTTGGCTTTTTGGACAGAATTGTTGACGTTTGGACATTGGTAGTCATTTCATTTCCCCTTTTTACGTTTCTCGGACGTTCATCATCGGTCAAGACGATCGAGGTAGCCGCACTCATTCTCACACACGTTTGCTAGAAAACGTATCAATAATAGACTTCTCCATCATCTTCTTTACCACCACAGTTTGGAAGACTTTTATTTCAATCACCCCAGTCGGATAAGCCGTATTGTCAAAAGTTTTTAATGAAAAACTGTAAAACCCTTGGTACTAATGAACTTAAGGGCAAAAAGTATTCTCTCCCCCTTTATGAAAAGAGATTAACTAAGGCTTTACATTGAGTGACGAGCAAGATAAGCTATAAAGCCTTACACAACTAGGAGTGCTGCATCTTTGCGTAATCACTCATGCTCGTGAAGGCTCAATGTCAAGCCTTCTATATTCGAAGAGTTTTCATAGAAGTTTTTACACTACTAGATAGACGTATGCACTTGATAAAAGAACTTTATTTTTTACAAAAAGAAGGGCGAGAAAATTGAATTTCTCCCCTTCTTCTAATAACTACTCTATGACAAAAATCTTTGGAATTTCTGTTAACTGAATGCCCCACATGAAAGGCAAAACAAAATAGATTAATAGTGTTACTAATAGTGCCCCGGTTACATTAAGAGCAAAGCCCGCTTTCGCCATATCGGGAATCCTCAAGTAATCCGAACCAAACACAACAGCGTTAGGCGGCGTGGCAACAGGTAGCATAAACGCACAAGACGCCGCTACCGCTGCTGCAATCATCAATGCGTATGGATGAAAACCAAGCGCCACTGCCAACGATGCCATAATTGGATACATCATTGAAGCCGTAGCCGTATTCGACGTAATTTCCGTTAGGAAAATGACGAGTGTTGCAACAAGTAAAATAACGATAAATAAGTTTACTCCTTGAAGACCTGTCAATTGAGAGCCGATCCATTCCGAAAGCCCTGAATCAACAAAACCCGTAGCAATCGCGAGACCACCACCGAACAGCAATAATATTCCCCACGGAAGTTTCACTGCAGTATCCCAATCGAGCAAGTAGTCACCTTTTTTACTTTTCGACGGGATGATAAATAACAGTACCGCGAACATCATCGCGATGACACCGTCGCTTAAGCCTTCGATAAATTTCGACAAAAGAAACGTACGTGTAATCCATGAAAACGCAGCTAAACCAAAAATAACGAATACGAGTTTTTCCTCAGATGAAGGAGCACCTAACTTTTTCTGTTCTTCTTCAATGACCGTCCGTCCCCCTGGCATCGTTTTCACTTGTGACGGATACGCAATTTTTACTAAATAAAACCAAACGATCAAAATAAAAATCCACGCAAATGGGACACCGAATAGCATCCATTTGGCAAACGATAACTCAATCCCATACATCGTGTTAATCGCACCGGCAAGGAGCGTATTTGGTGGTGTTCCAATCAACGTTGCAATCCCGCCTAATGATGCCGAATACGCAATTCCAAGCATTAACGCCTTCCCGAAGCCAAAATTTTCTTTTGACGTATCAATGCTCTGATCATCTTTTAGCGCATCAGACACTTGATAAATGATGGCAAGACCAATCGGCACCATCATCATCGCCGTCGCCGTATTCGAAATCCACATCGACAAAAAGCCAGTTGCCACCATAAATCCAAGCACGATGCGATCCATATTTGTTCCAATCAGTGAAATAATCGTCACCGCAATCCGCCGATGCAAATTCCACTTCTCCATCGCAAGCGCAATCATAAATCCGCCCATAAACAAAAAAATCGTCTCATCCCCATAAGAAGACGCGGTTACTTTCATCTCTAATCCTTGCGTTAACGGGAACAACACAAGTGGCAACAACGACGTCACCGGAATCGGAATCGCTTCCGTAATCCACCACGTTGCAATCCAAATCGTACTTGCTAAAACAGCCACACCTTGAGCAGACAAGCCTTCAGGCTTGAAAAAAAGCAATGTGAGCAAAAACAAAAGCGGACCTAAAAACAACCCGATGAGTTGTCGTGATGTGTAACTGCGTGGCTCTTTCTCATTTCCTCCCCCTTGTCCATTCGTAGATTTCGGTTTATCGTGTAATATCAGTTTACTTACATTTGGTTTCACAAAAAGTAAAAAAAGATCCTTCACTTGATCATGTAAGTCCCAAATTCTTCGCCATGTTGTTAAAAGCAAATTGATTCCCCCAATTACTTAGCTGAACTTAACCAAATAAGTAAAAACGATACGATCAATGTTTTTTTACAATATTGTATTTTCTATCTAACTTGAAAAGTTAAATCCAATACACTTAAATACGTTAAAATATATCATTAACTCATTCAAAAACCCTTCATTAGGTCTTAATAACTATATCGACCGATTACTTAAATTGTTTAGGAATCAGATGAAAAAGGGTTAGGGACAAATGGGAACATTTCGTTACATTTAAACTTGAAGAATAAAGAATGGGAACGTATATTTTTGGAGGGCTTTAAGTGAAAGCTCAATCAATAAATGAAATGCCGACTAAATTAATGGAAATGATAACGAGGAAATTACTTGGTGATGAGGATATGATTCACGATGGAAAGAAATCTACTCGCTAACGTTCTGCACATGCAGCGAAAGATCGTGGTTGATGTTTGCATTGTTATCAACCACACTCCTGAATATCCCCCTAACTAGAATCGTTAGGGTTATTTTCTATCAAGAGTGGATCAGTTTTCAATTGTCATGGTGGATCACTTTTAGTTATCATATACTTCTAACCAATCCATGTTAAGGTTCACGTACATGCATTCCCTTTTATCTTGTGTTTTCGTCACTTCAAGTATAAAAGATTTGGAGATGCGTGTATTTCTTTTTGGACAAAATTCAAAATAATATCGTTACCCCAACAAATAGAATAGAGCTAAATTAAAAGACCCTAACCCAAAGGCTAGAGTCTTTTTCATATTTCCCAATATTAACGTAGTAGCTGAAGTACACCTTGTGGTACTTGGTTGGCTTGCTTCGCCACTATGCCTTTCGGTCATAGAATAGACTATCTCTTCACCCTTCTTTATATGAAGTTAGGGGCTGGGCACTTCGAACAGATTTCCTGTCCTACGAGATTCATAGTCATAGCGTTGTGCCGTAGACCGTGTTCTCTAGTCGTTGAACCTTCTCCACTCTTTCGAGACAGGAGCTTGGCTGCTGATCGTCCAATCTTACTCATTTTCAAACCGTCACGTTTGCCGTTTCCAGCTGCGTTGTGGTTGAGTAAGCTCTTAGGAATTTCCAGCAATTCACCCAGTTGTGCTCTTATCCGTTACCAGATAAGACGCCCGTTCACAACATTACCTAAGAAGTTGTAATACTCCTTGAGGAACTTGCTGTGCTTGAGCTAGCATTGCTTGTGCTGCTTGAGTCAAGATGTTGTTCTTCGTGAACTCCATCATTTCTTTTGCCATGTCAGTATCACGAATACGTGATTCTGCAGCAGTTAAGTTTTCAGCAGATGCACCTAGGTTGTTAATAGTGTGTTCTAGACGGTTTTGAATAGCACCAAGTGCAGATCGTTGTGTTGACACTGTATTAAGCGCATCATTAATCGTTTCAATTGCATTATTAGCATCAGCTTGAGTTCCAATTGAGACAGTACCTACACCTAATGATTCCGCATCCATGTTATCAATAGAAACTGTTAGGTTTTGATCCTTATTTGCACCGATGTGGAAAATTTTACCCGTGAATGTGCCATCCAATAATGTTTGTGTGTTAAACTCTGTTCTTTCAGTAATTCCATCTATTTCTTCGATTAATGCGACAACTTCTGCTTGTAATGCTGCACGGTCTACTGTATCTTCATTCGTATCGTTTGCAGCTTGTACTGCTAATTCACGCATGCGTTGGAGAATTGCATGAGTTTCATTCAAAGCGCCTTCAGCTGTTTGGATTAATGAAATGCCATCTTGAGCATTTTTTGAAGCCATTTCCAACCCACGAATTTGACCCCGCATTTTTTCAGAGATTGCAAGACCTGCTGCGTCGTCACCCGCACGGTTAATTCTCATTCCTGAAGAAAGTTTCTCCAAGCTTTTTGCTACTGCATTGTTATTTACACCGAGTTGACGGTGTGCGTTAAGAGCTGAAATGTTGTGATTGATAATCATTTCTTTTTCCTCCTTGAAATTTTGTTTTTCTCCACATCCTTGTGGAAGTAGACGCGAAGAAAGATGCCGGCCGAAACACCTCTCTTCTTGCCTTCACTTACATGTATCGACACGTTTTTGAAAATGTTTAATTTTTTTTCGTTATTTTTTAAAAATTTTCCGAGAGTATATTAGTGGGACTTTTCATCCTTTTACCGAACACTCATTTATAAAGAACCTTTAGAGTTGAACATAACGCTGAAGATTTCTTAATTTCATGCGGTTGTAAGATAAAAAAACTACAAGTCGTTATTTTGCTTCCCTATTTTTCGTGATATGATAGTAAGTAATTAGAAGTTACTGATTTTATAAAAGAAAGGGGGAAAACAAAATGAACGAACAAATTTTGCAACAGATTTTAACTGAAATTCAAGGTTTGAAATCTGAAGTAAGTAGGTTGAATTCCAAAGTAAACGGGTTAAATTCCAAAGTAAATGGCTTGGAATCTGAAGTTCGAGGTTTAAAAACTGAAATTCAGGATGTAAAGTCTCAAATGAACAGTAGGTTCGACACACTTGAAACAAGGATGGCAAACATGGAAGTTAAAATGACAAGCATGGAAACCGAACAAAAAGGCATGAAAGAAAACATTGCCACTGTCCAAGTTTCCGTTACTGAAATTTCCGAAATCGTGAAACGCATCGAAACGACTCAAGAGGAACATGAGCGTACACTTGACGTTCTTTCCAGAAGATCGATTGATCATGAAGGTGAATTAAAACGAATTAAATAATCATTAATCAATTACACTAGACTACGATATAAACTTTTATTTTGAAAGGAGTGTAACACACATGAGCGAACAAATTTTGCAACAAATTCTAACTGAAATTCAAGGCTTGAATGCCAAAGTGAATGGTCTGGAATCTGACATGAATGACCTGAAAACAGAGGTAAACGGATTGAAATCCGACATGAATGGCTTGAAGTCTGAGGTAAGTGGACTAAAATCCGATATGAACGGCTTGAAATCTAAGGTAAGCGGACTGAAATCCGATATGAACGGCTTGAAATCTGAGGTAAGCGGACTGAAATCCGATATGAACGGCTTGAAATCTGAGGTAAGTGGACTGAAATCCGAAACACAAGGTTTAAAAACTGAAATTCAGGATGTAAAATCCCAAATGAACAGTAGGTTCGACACTCTCGAAACAAGAATATCAAATCTGGAAGTTGAACAAAGAAATATGAAGGAAGTTATGGCGACAAAAGATAACATTGCGTCTGTCCAAGTTGTTGTTGTTGAGATTACAGATACTGTAAAGCGCATTGAAAAGACTCAAGATTCACATGATCATATCCTCGACATACTTTCAAGAAGAACGATTGAACACGAAGCCGAAATAAACATATTAAATGAAAAAATATCAAAAGATAACTCTACTGAAATAAACAAAGTAAAAATTACTCACCATCAAGAGTAGACCTCAAATTATTTCCCAACTCTCTTCAATGTTATCTTTTCTTTCGCACGGAATATTCCGCGTCCCAAAAATACGCAAACCCAACTTTAAATAGGCCTTTATTCCTAACCTCAAAAAATTCTACACCACTGAACAAAATGATAATTATCCAAAACCCTTATCGTTATTACCTTTCCCATTGGCCTAAATCTGACAACATTTTGAATAATTTTAATAGAACTAAAGAAATAGTACATTTAGTCGATGTAATAGACATAGCAAGAAAATTCTTGACTTTGAAATGAAAGGAGATATGCTAATGGGTAACAAAGTAAGAAATTTGCCTCTTCCAAGGATGTCACTACTTATGACGATGATCGCTCTACTATTCATAAGTGCTTGCTCGAATACGGAAACAAGTGACGATAACGGTAATGATAATGGTAATAAAATAAAGCAAGACACAGAAGTCGTTGAAAAAGAAAACGCAGAAGTCACGTATGAAGCTGACGTAAAAGAAATGATTGCAAACAACTGCTTAACGTGTCACGGGGAAGATTCACCCCTTCCGATGCATGACTATGAAAGTTTAATGGTATATGTTGATGGGGAGGACACCGGTGCTCTCATGAGAAGGTTGGACAACGGCGAAAATACAGAAGATGGCAAACCAGGGAACATGTATGAATATCTAGGTGAAACTGATGAAGAGCGTGAAGAAAACTTAGCTGTCATAAAAGAATGGGTTGGCAATTGGACGGTGAAACGAAACGACGAAATTACTGACGAAGAACGTGACGAGATTCAAGCTCTCAAAAATTAAAAAATGACTTTATAAAGCCTTTGAGTTTCAGCCCGCAAAAATTTACGGCTTTCCTCAAAGGCTTTGTTCATTTCCCTCAGATGAGGAGATTCTAAGATTCTACAAAACTATGGAAACTCAGAACTGACGAATAAGCTCATTTAATTCTTGAACTAACTCTCTTAATGATTGCGACGTTCGTTTCATTTCTTCCATCGTCGCTAATTGCTGTTCAGCTACCGCTGCAACTTGCTGCGTATTTCCTGATGCCACTTCAGCGCTGCTGGAAATTTCTTTTGATGCCGCCGCAATTTCCTCCGACATTGATGACATTTCTTCAGCTACGGTAGCTAAGTCCTTAATTTCTTTAAACAACTTCTTGAACCGAGTCGATCATTTGCTCGAATACGTCACCGACCGCAACGATGCGCGTCATCCCTTCTTTGACTTCTTTTTCACTAGAGTCCATTGCGTTTGTCGCTTGTATTATATTAGATTGAATCGTTTCAATAATATGTTGATCGAGATCTGTAACGACAGAGAATCCTTGTCCTACTTCTCTTCTTTTAACGCGAGCAAACTCGTCTAATAGCCTACGGGCTAATCCGTTCAATTTAAGCATACGGTGTAAAAAGTAAATCATCCGATTCACAACCTATGTTTTGCACTCATATTTTTATAGATGTACTAATTATTGAGGATTAAATCGTTTGTAATTCTTCCGTTAAAATTCGCTTAATTCTCGCTTCTAATGCGTGAATGTCAGAAGAAAATTGCTCTGTTTTTATCGGCTCTTTGAAAAGAAAGCCTTGGATTTTAATACAGTCGATGTTTCGCAATTCTTTTAATTGTTGTAGCGTTTCAACACCTTCAGCGATCACTTCCATATTCAAATGGTGTGCCATCGCGACGATCATCGAAACAATCGCACTCGTATCTTCATTTAAAACAAAGTCTTTAATAAACGATTGGTCTATTTTCAAACGGTCAAATGGTAAATGTTTTAAATAACTGAGTGAAGAGTAGCCCGTTCCGAAATCATCGATTGCAATCCGGACACCGATTTCTTTCAATTCATGGAGTATTTTGAGAGAGTGCTTAATGTTAATCATTGTCATGCTTTCCGTAATCTCGAGTTCCAAGTGCGATGGTGCTAGCTCGTTCTCTTTCAAAACTTCTAAAACGAGACTTGATAGACTTTCTTGATAGAGTTGGCGAGCGGATAAATTGACTGCAATTCGTAAATTTGTATACCCTTCATCATGCCATCGTTTTAACTGCTCGCACGCTCGTCTTAATACCCATTCCCCAATCGGTACGATGAGACCGCTCTGTTCAGCAATCGGAATAAATTTCCCTGGAGATATGAGTCCTCTCGTCGGGTGTTCCCAGCGAAGTAATGCTTCAAATGCAATCACTTCCATCGTTTCGATGTTCACTTGGGGTTGATAGACTAAAAACAACTCTTCATCTGCTAAAGCTTGATGCAAATCACTTTCTAATTCAAGTTGCTCGCGAAACTCCTTTGACATTGAAGCATGATACATCAAATACGTTTCGTTTTGCTCTAGTGCTTGCAGCATCGCTATATTTGCATTTTTCACGAGCTCCTCACTATTCCCCCCATGTTCCGGATAAATCGCGACACCGAAATTTAACGATACAGTAAAATGTAAATCTTGTACGGGTAACGGCTGATTAAAACTCGCTTCAATCAATTGACACATTTCACGAATATGCTCTTCGTCTTGTAACGGAGCTAATAAAAGCGTAAATTCATCCCCTTTGTAGCGAGAAATCAGCACCTCTTCATCGATCACATTACGCAAACGTTTCGCAAATTCGATTAATAAGTTATCGCCGAATTGATGTCCAAGAGAATCATTAATATGTTTAAACCGATCGATATCGACAAGTAAAACGGCAATTTTTTCAGTCGCAAAATCGTGAATTGCCCTCTGCAATTGTTCATTAAATTTGCGACTATTCGGCAATTTTGTTAATTCATCATGATAGGCGAGATATTTAATTAAATCTTTATCCTTTTTTTGCTCTGTAATGTCACGAAAAACGATAATCGAACCAATTTGCCTTTCATTTTCTTTATATGGGGTCAATGTGTATGAAACAGGGATTTCAGTTCCATCTTTTCGATAAAACGAATCTTCTTCTACTTTATACTTTTCAGTTTTTTTTAGCATAACCGTTTGTGAACACTCATAAGAAGAATGTTTATTAAAAAGAAAACGGCATATACTTCTACCCACTAGCTCGTCCTTTGTCCATTGGAGCATTCGCTCAGATTCATCATTCATAAACGTTAATTTGCCGTCAGCGTCGCATACGAGCAAGCCTTCGCCCATATTCGTCGTAATCGTATGTAAAAACTTTTCGTTTTCCTTTAAATTAGCTTCTGCTTGCCTCTGCTTGCGGAATGGTTCCTCGACTGATGAATAGTACAATCCTTTCAATAAAGAATACGAGGCAAACACTTGAAAAATATGTCCGATAAAATTAAACATATCGTATACACTGCTATAAACCGAATAAAAAACATCACTAAAAATAAAATAAAGCGACGCTAGCAGAACCATATTGTAAAAAGGTTTGCTAAACTGATGTTTTTTTACAATCAAATATATGACGAGGAATTGTACCGTTATCACGAACCACTGCAAACCGTTTTTGAGCGGTGTCGTTCCAACACCATCAATGACTAAATCAGGGAGTATCTGACCAGGAGAATAAATGACCGCAATCCAAATGAAAGAATATAGTAAAGCAAATCCATAAAACATCCACAAATAGCGTTGAGAAGCAATTCTTTCTTTTGTTACAACAACGAGCAATGTCACAACGGCTAAAATAATTCGATTAATCATATAAAACCATGTTGCGTAGTAGGCGGAGCTTTCAACGAAGAAAAAAGGCATGCCTTTATATGTAATGGCGTGACAAATTTCAATGATTGTAACGGATAAAAATATTGAGCCTAGCATAAGGCGATGACATGACAACGTATGCCGAAAAAACATCCATGCTTGGATCGTAATCGTTGCAGATACGATAATCACAAACATTGCCATAATTAAGTGCGTAACGGCATAGTTTTCCTCACCTACCAATTGGTAAAGAGGGGCACTAAACAACAAAACGAAAACGACCAAGAGCAATGGTGTGATTGTGAGGATTTTGTTATGTTTAATAAAAGTTGTAACGTTAATTTTGTTTAGCCCCATAACGTGACATCTCCTTGAAGATTTCCAAAGATTTTCGACTCATCAGCTAGCAACCCCGTTTTATTGACTTGCTACACTGACATCACCTGAAGCTGGTGTAATCGAGTCAATTTGATTGAGCATGAACGATAACACTTCTTTTTGATCAACATCGTATAAAACGATAGATTCTTTCTCTTCATCGATACTAATCAGTCGTCCAAATATCCCTTTTCTTCCTACCTTTTGAATGACAATTTCGACATGGACTAACGTATTTTCCTCATGCCACTTTTTAAATAATGACAGCTGCTCATTCATGATGTTAAAATTCCTCCTATGCGCTTTCAAAAGTAGGTACTATAATGGCTTTTTAAAACTAGATAATTGTAAGTGTGTAGCTAACCCTTTTGAATCTATCTTTCCTGTTTTGTGCAAGTTCAATCTCCGATAAACTGTTACTGTCTGTTCATACCGTTTTTGCATCTCAAATGAAAAATCACGTCTCACGATAAAATCGATTGCCTCGTCCATATTGACTAAAGCAAATTCTCTAAATTCATCGTTTTTATCGGTTTCTTCGAGCACAGCATTGACAATATTTTGAATATCTTGTAAAGTCAACATTCCACTCACTCCTGTAAGTAAAACACTTTACATCGTTTTCGCGAAATCTACTAATGCTTGGGCCATATTATTAATTTCTTCGATCGATGCATTTAATTCTTCCGTTAAAGCGGCTTGTGTCTCGGTCATCGTTGACATATTACTAATCTGAAGTAAAATCTCATCGATCAGTTGATTCATTTCATTCAAACTTTGTTCTATATTCCCTGTTGCACTTGCACTATTTGCCGCTAGCTTTCGAACTTCGTCAGCAACAACGCCGAATCCACGACCTTGCTCACCTGCACGAGCCGCTTCAATTGCTGCATTTAATCCTAAAAGATTCGTTTGTTCCGCAATTTCACGAATAAACTGAGAAACATTTTTCGTTTCATCAGTACTTGCTTTCGCTTGATTTGCGGCTTCTGTAGACTGCTCTTGAGCTGAAGCAAGTTCTTGAGCATGCGACGATACCGATTCAATTCCTTGCGTCATTTCTTGAATAGAAGTCGAAAGTTCTGCCATTTTTTCAGTCAATTCTTTGACGATATTTTCTTTGTTTTTCTCAAGTGTGACGTCACTCAATGTTCCAGCGACATGAAGAGGGACTCCGTTCTCATCTCGTTTCGTCTCACATCGACTACGAAACCAACGGTACTCGCCGCTTTTTAATCGAAGTCGATAATCAACATCAAATTTTGTTTGACCTGTATAGTCGGACAGATGTTGCGAAAATGCACTTAACATACTTTCTGCATCTTCAGGATGCAGGATGCTGTTTAAACTATCGGATGCATTCGGAAAATCATTCTCATCTTGATAGCCTAAAGCTTTTCGATATTGAGGTGAAAACCATATTTCTGCATTATCTATATCCCCATCGGTAATCCTCATATCCCACGGGGCCTCGATTAAACATTGACTGATCAAATCATATCGTTCGACTAAAAACTGTAATTGTTCTGCTTTAACTTTTTCATCATGAATGTCAAAAAGAGCTCCTACAATTCGTAACGGAACTCCGTCTTTATTACGTGTCGTCGTTCCATTCGCTTTGAACCATCGATATTCGCCGTTTTTCAGTTTCAAGCGATATTCAAGCTCATACGGTGTTTTTCCTGTGTAATCAGTTAAATGGTTGCTAAGAGCAGCAAGTGCTCTTTCTTGATCCTCTGGATGTAATCTCGATGCCCAGCTATCTAGCACATTCGGAAAATCATGTTCGTCCGTGTACCCGAGCATACGTCGAAACTCATTCGACCAAATAAATTCATTGTCTGGATTAACGGGGTCACCCGCAATGACCGTCATATCCCATAAACCGACTTTGATCGCTTTCGACACTAACTCTAACCGAAGTTCAGCATCTTCTGCTGATTTTACTACTCTTGACAACACCTCATTCACGTGAGTGGCAACTTTTTTCTCATCTATTGAAGCTTGCGAAGATACTTGGAGTCGTGTATGCGGATTTTCATTTATCATACCGACTAAATGTTTACTTTCTGCTACCAATTCATTCATTCGTACCATTTTTCTGTTTTTAAATATCATGATGTTGACCTCTTTTTTGTTAAAATATTTTGTCTAATGCTTCTTGAATTCGATCTTGTGTAAAAGGTTTAACGATAAAGTCTTTAGCGCCCGCTTGAATCGCTTCGATAACCATTTCTTGTTGCCCCATTGCTGAAACCATGACGATGATTGCGTTTGGATCAATTGCTTTGATCTGTTTTACCGCTTCGACTCCATTCATCTCGGGCATCGTAATATCCATCGTGACAAGATCAGGCTTTAATTCTTTATACTTATCAATGGATACAATTCCATTTTCAGCTTCACCAACGACTTCATGACCTAGTTTTGTAAAAATATCTTTCAGTTGCATGCGCATAAACGCTGCATCATCTGTAATTAAAATCCGTGCCATTGAGTCTCATTCTTCCTCCTCATCTTTTGATACTCGTCGATTCTTCAAATGTATCACGTTGTAAAATATGTTCTAAACTAAGCAAAACAACTAATCTTTCATTTCGCTTTGTAACGCCGACCAAGCACTCTTCATCGATGTCGCCTATACTCTCAGAAACGCTTTCAATGTCATCATGTTGAATGTCCATGACATCTGTAGCTGCATCGACAATCAGACCGACTTGAATCGTATCGACTGCAACAATTAAAACACGGGTTTGGTCAGTGTACTTAGTTTCAGATAGGTGTAACCGCTCTTTGAGGTCAATGATCGGGATAATCTCACCGCGTAAATTAATGACACCTTTAACAAATTTCGGTGTCCGTGGCACTTCGGTTATCTCTTGAATCCGCTCAATCGATAATACGTATTGTACGTTTATCCCGTATTCAACCTCATGTAAATCAAAAATTATATATTTCTCTTGCTCCACTCCGGACCCCTCCTATTAATGTAACAGAGCATTTGGATCGACAATTAAAGCAACTTTTCCATTCCCGAGTATCGTTGCACCAGAAATCGCAAAAATATTTTTTAAATAATCGCCTAGCGATTTAAGCACGACTTCACGTTGACCTAAAAACGTGTCGACTACTAAACCGAGCATTTTCTCTCCATCCTGAATGACGACGATCGCATATTCATTTTGTGTCACTTTATTTTTCTGTTGTGACTGCTTATACACATCCTTTAAAAAAACGAGCGGAATGACTTTTCCTCGATAGTCAATCACTTTTTTCCCATGTGCGTTCATCATTTGCTCTGCTTTTAATAGAATCGTTTCTGAAACCGATGCAAGCGGAATCGCATAAATCTCTTGATCGACTTGTACGAGTAACGTCGATAAGATCGATAACGTTAATGGAAGCTGTATAGAAAACGTGCTTCCTTCCCCAATCTTCGATTCAACAGTAATACTTCCTCGCAAACTTTGAATTTTCGTTTTAACAACATCGAGTCCAACGCCACGACCTGATAAATCAGACACTTGGTCCGCCGTACTGAAACCAGGCATAAAAATGATCGAATTAATTTCTTCTTCTGACATGGCCGCCACTTGCTCTTTATTAAGAAGTTCTTTTTCAATTGCCTTTTTTACAACTTTTTCTCGATTAATCCCAGCACCATCGTCTTTAATTTCAATACAGATGTTGTTTCCTATTTGATAGGCTTGTAAAATGATTTTACCTTCTGGCTGTTTGCCATGTTTTTTTCTAACATCCGGAGTTTCAATACCATGGTCGATCGAATTACGAATTAAATGTACGAGCGGATCAACGATAACATCGATGACAGACCGATCGATCTCAGTGTCAATCCCGTTCATTTCAAGAGCAATTTGTTTATTGAGCTCTTTTGCCATCCCTCTTACCATTCTTGGAAATCGGTTAAACACATGCTCAATCGGGACCATACGAATCGTAAGTAGCATGCTTTGCATTTCGCGTGAAATTCGTGAAATGTTTTCAACCGTTTCCATTAGTTCATTATCGTTAATTCGCAATGAGACATCTTCTAGGCGGCCTCGATCGATGACGAGTTCTTCAAATAGATTCATCAGCCGATCAACACGCTCGCTGTTTACTCTGAGCGTATTCGAAAAGGCATTCGATTTTCGAGTTGCAGATACATCTGCTTTTCCTTTCTGTTCGGGTTTAATCGTATTTTTTGCATTTTCAACTGTTAATGCGGTAATTTGCACCGTTTCGACTTCAGCGACTTTTAATAATCGCTCCTCAATCACTTCATCCTGCTCTTTTGATATGTACGCAACAGAAAAATCCCACTCAAATCGTTCCTCTTCAAGATCTTCAACAGGAGGGATTGATTTAATGACTTCTCCCATATCTTCTAAAGCATCAAAAACCATGTAGACGCGCGCAAACTTTAACACACATGTCTCACTTAGCTTGACAGTGACATGATAAGCACGATATCCTTGTTCACTTGAAAGCGACACAATCGTACTTTGATATTCATCAAGGTCCATTACTGTTGTATGTCCATCACCAATGGTTTTTTTAGGTTGATTCGCACGAATTTCGCTAATTTGTTCAAGACGGGTGATTAAGTGGGAGACATCCTTTTTACCGTCTTCCCCCCGACTAATTTGATCAACCATTTCTTCAATGACCTCAGTCACCTCTAATAGAAGATCAATCACTTCTACATCATCAATGATCTCAATTTCACCTTCGCGTAACTGGTCAAACACGTTTTCCATTTTATGAGTTAGATTTGAAATACTTTCAAAACCCATCGTAGCCGCCATCCCTTTTAAAGTGTGGGCAGAGCGAAACATTTCATTCACAATCGACTTGTCTTCGGGATTTTTTTCAAAGTTAAGCAGATGATCGTTTATCGCTTGTAAATGTTCTCGACTTTCTTCAAGAAACACTTCAATATACTGATTCGTTTGCAATACTACCACTCCTAATCAATGGTTTAATAACAATTGCAAAAAAACCTATTAACTAATCGATCGTCTACTGTTCATCCTTTTTCATGACGTCTCTTATGAACTTGTTTGTCTCTACCTATAAAAATAAGCTACCTACATATGTAGAGTAGCCAAATTATCCAAACCCTGGATAATATGTTTGGTAGCCCGACAATCATCGCCATTAAGACATTAGACTCTAGACTTTGCGTCCTATCCTTTCGGAATAGTTTGCCCTTTCATCCATATGCATGAAAAATCACAGTATTTTCTTTTCGTGATTAGTAAATTAGCCTTATATAAAGCTAGTATAAAGGACTTATTTACTAGTTTCAACAGAAATTTCATAATATAGTAAAAAAAAACTATTGTTTTATAGTTTGAAATTTTGAACTTGTGTATTTAATTGCTCAGCGAGTGTAGCTAAATCGACAGCGTTTTTCGCGATTTCATCCATTGCACTGCTCGATTGCTGAGATGCCGCTGCCGTCTCTTCGACACCTGCTGCTGTTTCCTCAGCGACGGAAGCTACTTCTTCAATCGAACGATTCATGTCTCCGCTATTTTTCGTTAAATCTAATAAGTTAGCAGAAATGTTTTGAATCCGTTCGACGACGTTTGTCACTGCTTTATTAATATTCGTGAATGTTTTACCCGTCTCTTGAATTTGTTCTGTTCCACGCTGGACTTCTTCATAGCTTGATTCTAGTGATGCTACGACTTTATCTGAACCTTGTAAAATCCCGTTCACAATCGTCGTAATTTGTTCGACAGATTCAGCAACTTGCTCTGATAATTTACGAACTTCATCCGCAACAACAGCAAAGCCTTTGCCATGTTCACCCGCTCTAGCCGCTTCGATCGCTGCGTTTAATGAAAGCAAATTTGTTTGTGACGCAATTTCTTGAATGACTTGAACGAGCTGTGAAATTTCTCGTGTTTGTCCGTCTAATCCTTTCACGTCATTAACAGCTTCACTTACTTGTTGATGAATGTGCTCCATTTGTGAAACAGATTTAGTCATTAGCGTATTGCCTTCCGCAGACATCTGTAATACTCGCCTTGATGTTTCGGCAATTTCTTCTCCATCACGATTCGCATTCAATACTTTCGAGTTAAATGTTTCCATCATCTCCATTAATGTCGTAGCACTATTTGCTTGCGATTCAGCCCCAGTCGTCAACTCCTGCATCGTCGCTGCGATTTGTTCGCTCCCTTCGCGTACTTCATTTGCGGATTGAGTAAATTCTTCACTTTGACTCGAAATTCTTTCCGATGCATTGGCAACGTTGTAAATGGTGTCTTTCATTCCTGATTGCATATTATTCATCGCTTGCGCAAGCTTGCCAATTTCATCTTGTACTCTAACTTTGATTGGCTCACGAGTTAAATCTCCATCTGCAAGTTCGTGCATTTGGTCTGCAACTTCATTAATTGGGTTTGCAATTCTTGATGCGACAATCCAAATGATCATAATAGAAACGATGATCGCAATCCCAATCGTTATGATGACGGACGTTAGCACTTCTTTCGCATCTTCATTAAAATCCAGCATGTATGTACTCGCATTCACGATCCAGCCCCAATGCGGATCGGCTTCAGAGTATGTCACTTTTGGTTCAATTTGATCTTCCGTACCTGGAAGTGACCAATCGTAGTACACGATGCCACCTCCACTTTGTCCAACCTGTATAAAGTTTTGGACAAACTTCTCTCCATTCGAATCTTCTGTTTCCCAATGGTTTTCTCCTTCGATATTCGGATGTGCCACCTGATTTCCATTTTCATCAATGATAAATACATAGCCGTTTTCCCCTAATTCCAACTGGTCATTAATCGGCCTTGTCCCATCAGTAGCTTTCTCACCTAAAATTGCTACCTTTACTTTTTCCTGTGCATCCTCAAGTGAGAGGTTTCCTTTTTCAACCTCACTGTTTAACGCTTCTATCAATTCGACAGTCATTTTAACGCTATTTTTTAAATTCGTAGCGCCAAGCTCGTCTAAGTGAGTTTTACTAGAGTTATAGCTTAAAAAGCCAACAACGACGAGTGGGATGACGACGAGTAACAGTGACGTCATAATAAGCTTCGTTTTGATTGACAGACGTTTCAACATCAACATGCTTTCACACTCTCCTAAATTTTACGTAATTAATATTTTTCTTAAAACCGTGCGTAACGGTTTTTCGAACAGAGGCATACTCATCATTTCCATTCGCACGTAAATCATAGGCTCTGACTTGATTCTATGTGTACTTTGGAAACGCAATGGACTCGCTGATACATGCTATATCTCGTTGAAGTTCTCGTCTTCCATCTACACGGTTATTCATTCGTATATAAATTAGATTGACCGTTGTTATAAACACAACAAAATACCTATATACTGCGCATGCTTGTATAAATTTATCCTTTTAAACCTTTCATCATCATACTTTTAACCTATTTAAACTCCATAAAAAAACGACCTTTAATGATCTGTTTTTTGTAAATATTAATTTCATTCCTTATGTATATATCGACCTCACTTCAAAATGTTTAAGGGTAAAAATTGAACGTTTTGACACTTTATTAAAAAACTAATTCGTTTGACTTTTCAGTCATTTGAGGGTGCCCATTTTATTCACATTTTTTAATTTAAAAAGTTGCTTTTTTACCGATATGAATAATAGAGTCTATTTTCCTATCTCAGAAAGAAGGTGCAACATGTTTAGAAAAGATATATTAACCCCCATTGGTATTTTGTTAGGAGTTGCGGTAATATTTTTAGCGATTTATTTTGCGGGTGGATATGATGGCGTTCTTGTATTTATTAGTTTATCATCCTTTTTCATCGTTGTTGGCGGTTTATTTGCTTCGTTATTTGTTGGATTCGGGGCCAATGAAATAAAAAACATGTTTAAAGTATTACATACGACATTCCGTCGCAAAGAAATTCCAATTCAAGATTTTATTAATACGCTCGTCCATTTATCGCGGACGTCAAGAACAGATGGGATCGTCGTCGGGCTAGAAAAAGAAATGGAACGAACGGCAGATCCGTTTATAAAAAGAGGGCTTCGCCTCGTCATTGATGGATACGACGAAGACATGATTCGAAAAATCATGAACATGGATATTGACGCGATGCGAAAACGACATGCACGTGGTCAGCAGATGATTACAAAAGCTGGCGAACTTTCTCCCGCATGGGGAATGGTAGGGACAATCATCGGTCTTGTTCTCATGTTGCAACAATTAAATAACCCTCATGAGCTCGGTCCAGCGATTGCGATTGCATTAATTACAACATTTTATGGTGTGTTGCTTGCTAACCTCGTCTTCAATCCGATTGCAAATAAATTGCAGTTACTAACAGAAGAAGAAGTATTTTTGAAAGAAGTCATTATCGATGCGTTAATTAGCATTAGTAATGAAGAAGGACCTGCTATGCTAAGAGACAAGCTCCATCTGTTTCTTACAGAAAGTGTCTATGATTCGATTGTGGCTGAAGGAACAATAGGAGACGATCCACATGAAGAAAGACAAGTTTGAGTTGAAAAAAAATCATCAGCCTTGGCTCATTACATTCGCTGATATGTTACTTGTCATCCTCGTCCTTTTCGTTCTTCTCTACTCCTATTCTGAAACCGATGTAGAGAAGTTTAAATCTGTCATGGGTTCGTTTCAAAAACACTCGATGATGGACGAAGGTTCGAATGGCGGAGAGGGCGCAATTGTACCAAAAGATTTAGAAGAACAATTTGCAGAAATGCTTGAACGCGAAGAAAATATTCAAGAGATTTTAAATTACGTCGATACGTATGCAACTGAACATAAACTTGAAGATAAACTGACGGTGACACCGACAGAAAAAGGGATTGAAGTCGTTCTTCCGGAAGTGATGTTATTCCCATCTGGTCAAGCTGAATTACTTGATGAAGCAATTGCATTTTTAGATGATATGGCGCCATTATTAGCGGACATTTCAAATTCAATCGAAGTTGAAGGACATACTGACAACCGCCCCATCTCAACCGTACGTTTTCCGTCCAATTGGGACTTATCAACAGCACGTGCGAACGAGGTCATTCGTTATTTAGTTGAAACGCATGAATTGCAACCCGAACGATTTAAAGCGGTCGGATACGGTGAATACGAACCCATTGCTTCAAACAAAACAGAAGAAGGCAAGAGCAAAAATCGTCGCGTTGTTATGGTGATTACAAACGATAACTAAAACAAGCTTAAAAGAGATTTTTCGTTATACTGCGAAAAATCTCTTTTTTTTTCCGTTTTTTACACAATGATGCAAGTCTATGTAAACATTTAAGATACGCTCACTGCTATCCTGTTATTCTGGTTGCCACTTCATCGTTTTAAAAGATCAAACGAATATACTTCTCTTGTAACACTGGTCGTTAGCTTTCTATTTTTGTTCGTCACAGGCACATCTCATTGCTAGTATGGCAAACGGTCATTATGCAAAACAAAAACAGTAGCAATAAAAACATAAACTTCCATATTCGTGAACTTATTAAAAATAGGTCATTCACCCAATTTCTTTCGTTGAATACAGTATTATGACAATTTTTCGAGGGGGAATGACAATGGAAGCAAATTATGTCCAAGCGAAACGTCAACATCTTGCTTGGCACGAAACATTAGAAATACATGAATTAGTCGCCTTTCAATCAAACGGACTGATGAGGTTGAAACAAGCGTACCGCTCTATTCATGATGCACAATTAAAAAATGTATATCGGCATGCTATAAGAGGGCTAAGTAAAAACATCACAGAATTACTAACGTTTTACCCGTTAGCTCCACAAGCCGAAGAACGATCAGCGAACAAACAGGAAGCTATCATACCGTTCTATGCTGGTGACTTGTTAGGTCTTGCAAAAACATCTGTGCGAAATTATGCAATTGCAATTACAGAAACAGCAACACCCGCCTTACGTCAAATACTGACAAAACAACTGCTTCGAGCTATCGACACCCACGCCCGAGTCTTTCGCTACATGCATGCAAAAAGCTTTTATCCTGCATATCACTTGCAAAAACTTCTTCAAAATGACGTCAACCTCGCAAACAAATCTTTAGATTATAAGTTTTAAAACCAGGCTATTCTGGTTTTTATTTTACAAGAACCTTCATGCGCGAAATATGATGATTTTTGGAAAATACACTTTGCTAATTCGACAAAACTGATATAGTATGATTTTAAGTAAAAATTTGGATCGCTTCGGACTAAAAGTACAGTGAACAGTTAAAACCTCAAAATCAAACCTACAGCTAAAAAACAACCTAAATGAGCATCACTTTCCCACACTCGCGGTTAAACGAAGTGAGAGATGATTGAACTCTAATTACAAAAAGTGCCAAACATTGAAACAACTTCACAAAAATACCCATATATGACGATCAAGAAGGAGCAAACTCAAAGCTAGATGGGCTGTCAGTAGACACTTTTTAAAAATCATTTATAAATAAACTGTCAGATGAGAACAAATTATCCTGAAAAGGGGATAATGACATCGGATTATTTGACGGATTATTAGGTAATGCATCGAATGTGAACAAAGAGGAAGTCAAAAAAGAATTAAAACCGATTTTAACGGAACAAGAAGAAGTCGAAACAGCTTTTAAACTTATTCGTGACTTAATCGCATTCACTGATAAACGATTAACTCTCGTCGACAAGCAAGGCTTAACGGGGAAAAAAGTCGAATATCATTCATATCCTTACAAAAGCATTTCCCATTTCAGCGTTGAAACCGCTGGCCGTTTTAATTTTGATGCAGAGTTAAAAGTTTGGATATCGAGTGCTGAAAACCCAGCAATTGACAAGCAATTTCATAAAGATGATAGCATTTATGATATCCAAAAAATACTAGCAACTGTTTGTACGTAAGTTACACCATAGTTAACAATTTATATGAGCGAATATCACAAATTCGCACTCCTACTTAAAAAAGCTACAATGACTTCATACGTTTTGTCATTGTAGCTTTTTATTAATTTCGAATTAAATGATCGAATGCACCTAAAGCTGCTGTTGCACCTGATCCCATGGAAATAATGATTTGTTTATAAGCTGTATCCGCACAGTCACCTGCAGCAAATACGCCTGGCAGACTTGTCGCACCATTTTTATCTATAATAATCTCACCAAAGCGGTTTCGTTCGACTGTACCTTCTAACCACTCCGTGTTCGGAACGAGACCAATTTGTACAAATACACCTTCTAATTCGATATGGTGTTCTTCCTCCGTTGCTCTATCGATATATGTGATACCGTTTACTTTATCCGTACCCGTAATTTCCTTCGTTTGAGCATTTTTAATAACCGTCACGTTAGGCAGTTTGTATAGAGACTCTTGTAGAACTTCGTCAGCTTTTAATTCTGGCATAAATTCAATTACAGTGACGTGCTTAACAATCCCTGCCAAATCAATCGCTGCTTCAATCCCAGAGTTTCCACCACCGATAACGGCAACATGTTTTCCTTCAAAAATTGGCCCGTCACAGTGTGGACAGTAAGCTACACCTTTATTTTTGAACTCTTTTTCACCTGGTACCCCTACATTGCGCCAGCGAGCACCGGTTGAAAGAATAACTGTTTTACTTTTCAGAACGGCTCCATTTTCTAATTCAACTTCAAAAAGAGCCTTTTTTTCTAAACGTTTCGCACGCTGTAAATTCATAATGTCAACGTCATATTCTTTTACATGTTCTTCAAGACTAGCAGCAAGTTTTGGACCTTCTGTATGCTTTACGCTAATGAAATTTTCAATACCAAGTGTATCCATAATTTGTCCACCAAAACGCTCTGCAATAATACCTGTGCGCACACCTTTCCGTGCTGCGTAAATGGCTGCACTTGCACCAGCAGGTCCACCGCCAACAACGAGAACATCGAATGGATCTTTATTTTCAAATTCTGATGCATCAGGAGCATTACCTAGCTTTGCGAGAATTTCTTCTACGGACATACGTCCATTTCCAAACACTTCTCCGTTAAGGTAGATTGTTGGGACACCCATAACATCCTTACTTTCAGCTTCTTCTTTGAACACCGCTCCGTCAATCATCGTATGAGAAATGTTCGGGTTTAGCACACTCATGACGTTTAATGCTTGTACAACGACTGGACAGTTGTGGCAAGACAAGCTCACATATGTTTCAAAGTGATAATCACCTTCAAGGTTTTTGATTTGGTCAATCACATTTTGATCCACTTTAGGAGCTCTACCACTTACTTGCAACAGAGCTAAAACAAGTGACGTAAACTCTTCACCGAGCGGGACACCAGCAAAAACGATGCCGGTGTCTTCATCCATTCGGTTTACACTAAAGCTAGGTGTTCTTTCAAGTTCAGTATTCTCAACTTTAATCTTTGATGAAAGTGTAGCGAGTTCATCAATAAGAGATAGCATATCTTTAGATACTTTATCAGTACCCGCACTCACTTTAAGGAGCACATCTCCCTCCATCATTTCAAGATACTGGGAGAGCTGCGCTTTTAAATCTGCATCTAACATGAGTTACCAACTCCTTGAATACTATCTCTTAAATTTTACCTACTAAATCAAGGCTAGGCTTAAGAGTTTCTCCGCCTTCCTCCCATTTTGCAGGACAAACTTCACCCGGATTGTTTCGTACATATTGAGCTGCCTTAATTTTATTAACAAGAATACTTGCATCACGACCAATGCCTTCCGCATTAATTTCAACCGCTTGAATAACACCGTCTGGATCGATAATGAATGTACCGCGGTTCGCGAGCCCAGACTCTTCATCAAGAACGTCGAACATACGAGTGAGCTTTTGCGCAGGATCTCCGATCATTGTATATTCAATCTTACTGATTGCTTCTGAAGTGTCATGCCATGCTTTATGTGTAAAGTGTGTATCTGTTGAACATGAGTACGCTTCAACTCCAAGTTCTTTTAATGTTGCATATTCATTTTGAAGGTCTTCTAGTTCAGTTGGGCAAACAAAAGTAAAGTCTGCTGGGTAAAAAACAAGCACACTCCACTTGCCTTTAAAATCTTCTTCCGTTACCTCGACAAACTCACCTTGACGAAATGCTTGAAGCGTAAATGGTTCTACTTCTTTTCCGATTAGTGACATAAGTATCTTTCCTCCTAAATAATCATTTGTTATTTTATATCAACATCATAATATAGTTATTATAATGTTGTAATTATTATTATATAGATATTTTTATTTAATTCAAGTTTAATGCCTAAATAAATTTGAACGTTGTATGAAAAGCATTTCTTATACATATTGTAATATAAATGAATCATAGTATAATATCTATATTTAATGTAATAGAACGTCTTCAATCATTTCAATACATATTCACTTCTATTTTTCTCTTCAAAGACAATATTTAAACCTTATGTTACCTTTTATTTCTTAAAAAATACAGTCTAATATTTTCAATTGATTTAGAAGTAATTGAGAATGCCAGGAAATGTAGTCGCTATTTCTTTTTTGCAATACATGAAAAAAGAGACTAATATGAAATAGATTTAATTTTGACTTTATCTAAAATTGATGAACGCATATCCTGAATTAAGAGCCCAGATTAATACATTTCTTGAAATGCAAAAAGCTGAACCAAAGGTCTATCAGCCCCATATGATTCAGCTTCTTTACATTATTAATTTAATTAAACAAGTTGTACACTTGCTTTAAGACTCGTAAGGACAGGTGATTTACCAAGTGCAGTTTCAGCAATCTGCCGAACTTCTTCCTCAGATCCGGAGGTGACAGCATTAAGTTTAATTTTTGGATTAATAATGCCACCATTCCCTTCTTCAAGACCTAAAAATACAGCGACATTTAAATCTGCTTCAATTTCTGCTTCTACTTGCTTCAACGTAATACGTGCCTGTGTTGCCAGCACTTCAAATGTAATAATAAAGCAACTTAATGCAGCGGCAATTAAGTTTTCCACTGGGTTACTTCCTTTATCCGTCCCGCCCAATGGCTCCGGCTCATCGGTAATAAATGGAACAAACTCTCTAATTCTTACTTCGTTTTTCACACCGTCGAGCCATTTCGCACTTGCATACCATTTTCTTAATTTCAACTGTGGATCTTTCTGGATAGCTTGAACTGTTTCTTCCACTTTTGACAGATTGATACCGTTCATTATTATGTTCCTCCTTAACGTTGATACGTCCATCATATCAGCGTATAAAATTTGAGGATGTAATCTAGCTTACATGATTTGATGAAAGACATAGGACATTTGGAGAATTAGTCTTTCTTCACCAGAAGAGTTTGATTTCTTTGAATTAACTCTCCTTCATTCAAAAGTTTATTTATTAAAAACGTGACTGTTTCTCTTGTCGAACCAATCATTCCTGCTAAATCTTTATGGGTTAAAAATAAAGGGATTTCATAATAGGTTTTTGCTGAATCCTCATTCTTAATTGCAAGTTTTTTCAGCGTGAACAATAATCTTTCCTCTACTTTTCCATAAGCTACTTGCTGTAATATATCAAATGTCTCTTCTAACTTATTCGCTGTATAACGTAAAAGTTGTAAAGCAACCTCAGAAGAAGATTTAATCATCTGCTTCACTTCTTTTTTTGGAAGCACCACTGCTCTAACCGGTGTCATTGCTCTAACAAAACGTTGAGGTTCACGCTCCGAAATAAATTCAATTAATCCGATACACTCGCCTTTACTTGCTATATCAATGACACATTCCTTTCCGTCTGGATGGAGTTGAAAAATTTGCGCTGTTCCTTTCAATATGACATAGATCGCACTCTCACCAGGCGAAAGCATATATTCACCTTTTTCATATAGATGAGCTTCTTGATTCATCCAGTGCTTCGTTTTTTCTTCCGGTAATAATCGAGTTAACGTCGTAAAGTCCATCTAATACCCACCCTCTTATATTGTTCTTTCTCTATAATATTAAATACGAATAAAAATGAGAGGAACTAATTTCTTTTATCATTTTACAAAAAGTGTAAATTAATCCGCTTGTTTTAGGTTATTGGGCATTCTCCTTGATTTTACCTCATTAAATTCCACATTTTTGAAAAAATGCTTTTAAATAAAATGGATCCCGTTGCAAGAGCAAACCCTATGTTGACAAAGTCTTTTACTTGTAGGCCTTTTTTCGTTCTTCATCTTAAATAATTTATGCTTTAATCTTCATTCATCTTTTCATCAGTTACATCTTCTTCACTTTTTCTTCGTTATGTTTAGTTTCGCTTATGGAAAAGCAAAAGCTGAACGCAAAAATAAAGCTGAATGAACAGAAGGATATACAAATACTGAAAATATCCGCGGTATAAAAATTGAAAAGGTGCGCACGCTCCGCACGTATTTCTTAAACTATTAGGATTACATTAGAGATGAGGAGCTTTGGTGGCAATCGAATCCAATCGAAAAGTATTTCAAATAAAAAAGCGAGGCATGTATAGGAATAAAGAAAACCCAGAAAATTAAAATAATACGGTCAGATAATGATTCTCAAAATAGAATCCATAAAGTGAAGCAAACTGTTCGTAATTTTCTATGGATACGCCAACCATAACTCCATCAATTGGAGAAAAAAAGTTCAATAAGCTTAGAGACAGCTAACTCTTCAATGATAGGAAAATGATTATTTAAAATAGTTTCCTATTCCCCTTAATTCGTTACGGTTTGTTTGCTTTTTAGAATTTTACGAATTCCACTTAGGATAGCAATCGATAGCGCGATAGAGGGAAAATAAAGTTATGTTATACAAAACCGAGAAAAGCTCTAACCGATAAAATATAATTAACAGTTTTAGATAAATAAGATTTTACACTTCTTATTTGGAAGGGGCTGAAAATCCCCCCTTCTTACCCAACCAATTCTATTAAAATACATCTCCATCACTGGTATATTCAATAGTAGAACAACTATGGTAGTGGTGATGGAGGTTTTAGAAAGGTGGACAAGTTTGAAGTGTATATTCAGATTCGTCAATTATTAGAACAGGGATTTACAAAAACTTCTATAGCAAAAAAATTAGGAATTTCAAGACCTACACTGTATCGCTATTTAGATAAAAGTCCAAAAGAAATGGCTGAATGGATTGATTCTACTAAAACAAGAAAGAAAAAACTTGATCCGTATAAAAAGTTAATATTGTCTTGGCTTCGAGAACATCCAGACATGAAAGCTTCTCAGGTCGAAGATTGGTTGAAAGAGAGATTCCCAGAATTAGAAGTGTCTGAAAGTACCGTTAGGTCCTACGTTAGAAATCTTCGTAAGGAATATAACATCCCTAAAGATATTATTAAGAAACGTGATTATGAGGCTATTCCTGATCCAGAGATGGGAAAACAAGT
>NZ_JBEUEL010000025.1:0-44961 GCF_041725775.1 Pueribacillus sp. YX66
AATACATCATACCTTGGAAAAGGTATAACGATTTAAAACTAGTAAAAATACTAGTTAATAATAATATACGAGGAGGATATATAAAATTATTAATCTTATGAAAAAAACAATAATTGTAATGTTTACATTGTCAATAATCTTTTTGAATGCATTTAGTACGAATCAAGCAAATGCTGCAGTTGGAATTAAAGAGGTAGAAGTGACATTTGAATATGGATGTGGACTAGCTCCAGTAAATCTTGAACCCACTTTATTTCCATCACCAGTAACATTTAAAGCAACCATTCCAGATAAAGTTGCAAAAGGTGAAGAGTTTTACTTAACAAATACGTCAGTATCATTAACTTTACCGTTTAACCATCCAGATGCTGCACCACCAGCAGATGCATCTCTTGAAGGACCAAATTTTAAAATATCCTATGGAAATGAAAACTCAGTAGTGCATACTTTCCTTCCGGATCTAGATATTGTTATTCCACCTGGAATAAATTATGATTATCCTGTGATGATTTCTGAGGGTACGGATGTTGGTCCTTTTATTGCCGATGAGGATAATGAAATTATTTTAAGAGCAGATGAAATTCGAATGAATTTAAAGATTAACCTAGGGGCAGGGATACCATTATCTTTAAGTTTAATGTGTCTTGTTCCGGAAAATGAAGAATTTGAAATCTTTACTGTTCCGATTGACAGCGAAGCCCCTGTCATTACACTAAATGGTGACAATCCAATGATCGTTAAACAAGGGGACCATTATGTGGAGCCAGGTGCAACAGCTGTTGATAACTTTGACGGAAACCTATCAGAAGACGAAATCGAAATCTCTGGCGAAGTTGACACATCAACCATTGGAGAGTACACAATTACTTACACTGCAAGCGATAGTGTTGGCAATGAGGCAACCGTTGAACGCATTGTAGAGGTCGTTGAACCATTCGGTTCATGGTACACAGGTGAAGGCGCTCCAAGTGATGAACTTGGTAGCAACGGAGATTCATATCTCGATCTATCAACAGGTGATGTGTACAAGCGTGATCCGAACACTTGGAATCTTGCTGGCAACCTAAAAGGCGATGATGGAAAACAAGGTTCTGAAGTTATTACGGGTTCAGGCGCACCATCTGCAGATGTAGGTGATGTTGGCGACTTATATCTCGACACCGCAACAGGTGATGTGTACAAAAAAACCGCCTCTGGATGGGATAAGATTGCAAACTTGCAAGGACCTGCCGGACCAACAGGGCCGCAAGGACCGAAAGGTGAACCTGGTTCAGGCGGAGGTGGCGGTGACGGTTCTGGCCAAAAATCAGATGATGGAAAAGGTTCATCAGGTAAAGGTGGGAAACTACCGAAAACAGCAACGAGCTTACCTACTCTTATGTTCATCGGTTCTCTCTTAATTGTTGCAGGTGGTGTCTTGTTCTTGCGTCGTCGCAAGGCAATCGAATAAAACGATTAAGCGGCTGTCGTCCTATATTTTAAAGGACTCAGCCGCTTTCTCATTTCATAAACCAATTCCGACTTTATTTTTCTTCATCGATGCTCATTTGCTTAGCTAATGATTTGCTTGTAACGTATAAAAGCTTCCATCATCCATTGTTCAGCTTCCCAAAGCTGTTCTATATGGTTTTTTTCTAAATAAGTTTGAATTGCGTCATCGGTTTTCTGAAGGCTTTGAGCAAAATCGAGTATCACTTCGTTTTCATAATCATCTTTAATAATACTTTTTAACTTCACATTTTTCTTTCCTTAAAATCTAATAAATACCACTATTTTGTTCACAATCACAATTCATAGTTTTAAATATTTACACTGACTTTTGTTAACGATAGTTTTAAAACAAGAAAAAAATGTCGAATAAAGGAAAATGAAGGATGTATTTTCAATAAAATGTAAAATAGTTCTTTAGACCCATTGTTAATATATGGGTATTCTATTAAACTAATAGCAAGATCAGGCATACGTCTACAAATTATAGCAATCCTCCTATAATCATTTTTGACTCCAAAAGTTAAACAACAAGTACAACTAGATTAGCAGAACTTTCGATAACGTCCTTTTTGACAAATGTTCTCCGCTCTGATCTAGAATTTTCATAGCAAAGGAGGGAAATTGAGTAAATAATCAGTGTTGTGAAAGCATTTGGTCGAAGATTTTTGAAAATTAAAACTATTGAGGAGGAAAATGTAATGTCAAAAGTATTCAAGTCGTTCATGTCGATGGTCATAACTGCGCTTTTACTTGCTAGTTTAACGGTTGTTGCAAGTGCACAGAATGCACCATCGGGTTATGTATTTATAGAAGAGACGCTTACCTATAACTGTACTATTAGCCTACCAATAATCCCAAATATTAATTTCAATATGCCATTGACAATTAGAGGACACGTGCCAACAGTATATACAGAAGAGCCAAAAGAACCATCAGTAAGACCTAATCAAGATTTCAAATTATTAAATACGTCAGCTACTGCAGAGGTTCCTGGAGATATAGTAGAAACCCTCGATGGTACTCTAAGATGGAATTATGTACAAGGAACTGTCACTAAATTTGAAGTTTTATCAGATAATGTACCTGCTCTATTTGACGTTGCACCTCTTCCAATTGCATCGATGCCTGTTCCTAAAGATGGATCGGACTTAGTGTTTACAGTACCTGCAATAGGTGGAATTGATATCGATCCCATTATAGCAGGCAGTTCTGGTGTGATCAATATCTCTGCGGGTAACGTCACTGCAACATTTGTAACGGCCGGAGGAGGTCTTCCAATACCATTAACTGCAAACTGTCAACCACCTAGCAATGCCAACTTAGTAGAGATTGCGATTGTACCATAAATTACAGGAAAGACACGTACCATAATCATATGGTACGTGTCAGCCCAAAGATATTTATTCATAATATAGGTTAAATTTTTAATCAAATGATTAAACTCATTTTATAACCTGATAAACAAAAACATTGAAGAAGATATTCTTTATACTTTGACTAGAAATGGAAATACATATTATTATTTCATGTGCAATGTGTTCTTTTTTTATATTTTAATAGCTAGAAACTCTAAAGTGATTCATTGAAAAAGGAGGAATTTGAAATTAGTAAATTATGTGAAAGATTGATAGTTATAGTATTCACATTTTCAATGATCTTTTTTTATTCGTTTAGTATAAATTCTGTAAGTGCTTCAAGTGCAACAAATGAAGTGAAAAAAGTATTTGATCTTGAGTGTGATATGCTGGATGGTCTTGTACAAGGAATATGGGGAAAAGTAACATTAACGACAACGTTACCCGAAGTAGTAGCACCAGGGCAACAATTTCAGTTAACAAACACCTCGCTTACCATAACCCGAGCTTTAGAGAACTATTTATGGGATTTACAAATGGGCAATTCATTAATATCTGACAGCACGTCCTTGTATATCAGTTCTGAAAACGTAGATGAAAGAATGCTTGCTATTGTTACAGATATTGTAACTCCCCCTATCTACGAAGCAGAATTTAGTTATTCTATTCCTGATGAAGGAAGCATAGATGTTGGACCATTTACTGCTGGTCAGGAAGGAAATGTAATTTTAAAAGTTGACCAAATTTCATTTATACCTGGCTTAGTTGAAGATGGAGAACCTTGGCATGGCATGCTTGTTTATGATTGTATGCCTGGAGAAAAAATAACAATTGCAACCATTCCAATCGACGGTGAAGCCCCTGTCATCACTTTAAACGGCGACAACCCAATGATCGTGAAGCAAGGGGACCCTTATGTCGAACCTGGAGCAACCGCTGTCGATAACTTTGATGGAAATCTATCAGTAGATGATATCGAAATCTCTGGCGAAGTTGACACATCAACGATTGGTGAGTACACGATTACTTACACTGTAAGTGATAGTGTTGGCAATGTGGCGACCGTTGAACGTATTGTCAAGGTCGTTGAACCATTCGGCCATTGGTTCACAGGTGAAGGTGCACCAAGTAATGAACTTGGGGTGAATGGAGATTCTTATGTTGATCTTCTAACTGGAGATATTTACAAGCGTGATACGACCAAGTGGAGCCTCGTTGGCAATATAAAAGGCGATGACGGAAACCAAGGTTCATCCATCTTAACAGGTTCAGGTGCACCATCTGCGGATGCAGGTGATAACGGCGATTTATATCTCGATACCGCAACAGGTGACCTTTATGAAAAAACGGCTGACGGATGGCAACTGCTTGCGAATCTGCAAGGACCTGGAGGACCACAAGGACCTCAAGGACCGCAAGGACCTGCTGGTAAAGGTGGATCAGGTGACGGAAGTCGTTCTGGCGATGGCTCCGGAAAAAAATCAGGTGATGATTCGAAAGTGACGGTGAAAGATGGTGATACAAAAGCCACTGGTGGTAAACTACCAAAAACGGCAACAAGCTTACCTACACTGATTCTTATCGGTGCATTTCTAGCTACGGCTGGCGGAGTGTTAGTTATACGATGTAGAAACGCAATTAAGTAAAAAAGTTAAGCGGCTTCAGCCCTGTATATTATATCGAAGGGCTAAGCCGCTTTTTATTACGTTCATAAATCAAGTGTATTGCCTCTTTAAGCCTTAGATGTCATTGATTTACTCTATCATTTACTTAACTGATAATTTTTTTATAAAGCAAGAATGCTTCCAATATAAATTGTTCGGCTTCCCAAAGATGTTCTCGTCTGTTTTCATCAACATACGCTTGAATGGCACCATCTGTTTGCTGGAGTGTATGGGCAAAATCGATTTGTTTTTGATTTACGTCTTCTTTATGTTCGAGTTCTGCTTTCCATTCGAATAGTTTTTCTGATAATGTGTCATGATCTTCGATGGCTTGTTCGTTAAAAAGCCGTTTAATATCCATCATAAACGCAAGTAAAAGTTGCTTACCTTCAATGAGAGTTTGTATTTCTTCCTCTGTTATTTCTTCTCGTGGAATTACTGAGAGATCCTTAACATACGTATCTTCGCCATCCGCTTCATACGCTGAAATAAGTGGTTGTAAATGAGCTTTGTTTGTCCCGAGCCCTATGTAAAGTCTGTATGGTTGTTCGGTTTCATCAACGACAGCTGCGTATCCACCATTGATAAAATGTTCTTTTGCTTGATTTGCAGATTCAATCGTTTCAAATGCTCCACCTTGGATTAAACTGATTGCTAATTCAAGGGTTTCTTCTTCAACTGGTAATGATGCCACTTCATTCACTTGCGCCTCTTTCCCTTGCGCATTGTCAAGGACGGATTCCTCACCGGTGAATAATGCAAGCATCAAGAACCCAAATGTTGCTCCGATGCTTAATGCTGTCAGTGCAGATACCCACACTTGTTTTATGACAGTGTTGTTCCGTTTTTTTGGGAATCGTGAGGACTTTTTTTGTGTGTTTTTTTTAAAATAGCTACGACGGAGACGGTGGTCTCTGAAGCGAGGATGCTTAACCTGGTGTTCAACATACCAATCATTCGTATCAATTATATTTTCATTGTCAGAAGAAGCATAGCGATGATGAACGTCTCGCTCTTTTCCATTTACAACAATTGTGATCTTTTTATCATTTTGTTCCACCATATCTGCGCTCCTTTATGACAGCTTGTACAATGAGTCTATGGTGGAACATTTGAATTTATGACTGCAAAACGCTTCGAATCTCAGAAATAAAATAAAGTGAACCTGTTATGATGGTAACAGTTGAATCATCACTGTTTTGATAGAGACTATCGATCACATTTTCTATATTTGGAATCACTTCATAGTTTTCTAATGTTACATGCGATTCTAACTCATCTGCTGATAATGCTTTTGGATGAGTGAACGATGTCAGTGTTAAACGATCGGCAACTTTTTCCAATCTTTCAATCATTTGTTTCACATTTTTCGTTTCTAACGCTGCAAAAATGACATGAATGTCTTCAGTTTGAAAACGGTTAGCAATCGTTTCCGATAAGCGCGCTACCGCGTGTTCATTATGTGCTCCGTCTAAAAAAATAAGCGGACGTTCACTCACCTGTTCAAATCGCCCTTTTATTGCCACTGTTCTTAAACCGGATTTCACATCGTCCAATTCAACGGTTAATCCGAAAAAGAAGTACAAATAATCAAGTGCCATAAGCGCAAATGAGGCATTTTCAATTTGGTGTTTTCCCTTCATTTGAATAAAGAGTGCCTCTTTCGTTAAAAACGGTGATTGAAAATCAAATTGTTCGCCATCCAGCTTTGAAACTCCATTTTTACTTGTAAATTCATGACCGTAACGATAACATTTTGCTCGTTTCTTTTTCGCTGTTTCCTCAATGATTTCAAGAGCTTCTCCTGTTGCTCCTGTAATAATAGGGACGCCTGATTTAATAATCCCTGCTTTTTCAGATGCAATCGCTTCTATTGTATCGCCTAATATATCGGTATGATCAGAACTTACATTCGTAATAATCGTGAGCATAGGATAAATAACATTCGTTGAGTCCAATCTTCCGCCTAATCCCGCTTCAATGATGACAATATCGGGATATGCGACTTTTGCAAAATATTCAAGTGCCATGACCGTCATTACTTCAAACTCTGTCGCTTGACCATAGTCTGTCGTCGTTTCTAATTCCTCAACGAGTGGGCGAATCTTATTCGCAATTGAGATAAAATCGTCGTCCGATATTGCTTTTCCGTTAACTGCAATGCGGTCCTTCACATCACTCACATGCGGAGAAGTAAATGTTCCAATTTCCTGTTCCGCTTCCATTAACATTTGTGCCAGATATTCAATTGTTGACCCTTTTCCGTTCGTTCCAGCAACGTGAATTGTTTTCAATCTACGCTCAGGATGATTCAATTTTTCAAGCATCCATTCCATGCGTTCAAGTCCCGGTTTGATACCAAATTTCAACAATCCTTGCAACCAATCAAACACTTCTTGAATTGTATTCACCGTAGTTCACTCCTTTTGCAAAACAAAAGGCGAGAAGATCCACCTCACATTTAAGTTCGACTCGCGAACTTGAAAAAACTCACCAGATGGAAATCATACCTCGCCTATTTGTATTTTTTAAAGCACATTAAACTATGAAATCGCTAAAGGTCTGTTCTATTTGCCACGTCTTGAAAAAATTTATTCACTGCGTTCATACGCACGCTAGAATCCTTATTTAATCTCGCTAACTAGCGCTATAGCGATGGAAGTCTCGCTTCACAGTTTGAGTTCAGCCATGCGTTGTTTCACGAGTTGTCGTTTTTCGAGATAATCTTTTTCTTTTGCTCGTTCTTCTTCAACAATTTTTTCTGGTGCTTTGCTCACAAACCCTTCATTTGAGAGCTTTTTCTGAACGCGCTCAACTTCTATTGTTAGCCTGTCGTACTCTTTTTTCAAACGTTCAAGCTCTTCCTCAATGTTGATCAGCTCTTCAAGTGGCAAGTAAATTTCTGCGCCTGTTATGACTTGTGTAACCGATTTTTCTTGTGGTTTTGCGTCGCTTGAAATCGTTAAAGCATTCGTATTACAAAATCTTTCAATATACGCTTCGTTCTTTTTTAAAATTTGTTCGATTCCATCTGACATCGGTTTCACATCCATTGCAATCGGTTTGCTCGGTACCACGTTCATTTCGGCACGGATGTTACGAATCGTACGAATCACTTCTTGAATAAGTTGCATTTCTTCAAGTGATTTAGGAGCATGCCACTTTTCTTGCTTTTCTGGCCATGTTGCAACAGTAATGGAATCGCCTTTGTGCGGCAGATGCTGCCAAATTTCTTCTGTTATAAATGGCATGAATGGGTGCAAGAGACACATCGTCTGTTCGAGTACATAAGCAAGAACAGAACGTGTCGTTTGCTTTGCTTCTTCATCCTCGCCGTAAAGTGTCAGTTTCGCCATTTCAATGTACCAATCACACAGATCATCCCAAATAAAATGATACAATTTGCTTCCAACTTCGCCAAATTCATATTTCTCACTTAACGTTGTAACTGCTTCAATTGTTTCATTTAATCTCGTTAAAATCCATTTATCCGCGAGTTGCATTTCTCCATCTAAAGAAATCTCATCATACGTTAAACCGTCCATGTTCATAAGTGCAAAACGCGATGCGTTCCAAATTTTATTTGCAAAGTTCCAGGCTGCTTCGACTTTTTCCCAGTAAAAGCGAAGGTCATGTCCAGGCGCGCTACCTGTAACGAGGAAATAGCGAAGAGCGTCTGCGCCATATTTGTCGATGACTTCCATTGGATCGACGCCATTGCCTAATGATTTACTCATTTTTCTTCCCTCTGAGTCACGAACGAGTCCATGAATGAGAACGTCTTTAAACGGACGTTCACCTGTAAATTCAATCCCTTGGAAAATCATCCGTGCTACCCAAAAGTAAATAATGTCGTAACCCGTAACGAGTACATCAGTTGGATAATACCGTTTGAAGTCTTCTGCTTCTTCATCAGGCCATCCCATCGTTGAAAATGGCCAAAGCGCAGAACTAAACCACGTATCGAGTACGTCTTCATCTTGTTCCCAATTTTCACTGTCTGCTGGTGCTTCATGCCCGACATAAATTTCGCCTGATTCTTTATGGTACCAAGCCGGAATCCGGTGTCCCCACCAGAGCTGTCTTGAAATACACCAATCCCGAATATTTTCAATCCAACGTAAATACGTTTTTTCAAACCGATCAGGAACAAAATTCACTTTTTTATCCGATTTTTGCAATTCAATCGCTTGTTCAGCGAGAGGTTGCATTTTAACGAACCATTGTGTCGATAAATACGGTTCGACGACGGCACCGCTACGCTCAGAATGTCCGACAGAGTGAACGTGATCTTCAATTTTGAAAAGAACGCCCTGCTCTTGTAAATCTTTAACGATTTGCTTACGGCAATCGAAACGATCTAGCCCTTCGTATGGACCCGCATTTTCATTCATTGTACCATCTTCATTCATGACGAGAATGCGTTCAAGATGATGTCGATTTCCAATTTCAAAGTCATTCGGATCATGAGCTGGTGTGATTTTAACCGCTCCAGAACCGAAGTCCATATCGACGTAATCATCTGCAACAATCTCAATTTCACGATTCACAATCGGCAACATGACTTTTTTTCCAATTAAATGTTTGTAACGTTCGTCATTAGGGTGAACGGCTACTGCAGTATCACCGAGCATTGTTTCGGGACGAGTCGTAGCAACTTCAATATGACCTGAACCGTCTTTTAACGGATACTTCATATGGTAAAATGCACCTTGAATGTCTTTGTAAATGACTTCAATATCTGATAATGCCGTTTTCGTTTCTGGGTCCCAGTTAATGATATATTCGCCACGGTAAATGAGCCCTTTCTCGTATAGGTTAATGAACACTTCCTGCACCGCTTTCGATAACCTTTCATCCAGCGTAAAGCGTTCGCGAGAGTAGTCGAGACCGAGACCGAGCTTTGCCCATTGTTTCCGAATATGATCAGCGTATTCTTCTTTCCATTCCCACGACTTTTCGAGAAACTTCTCACGACCTAAGTCATAACGACTCATTCCTTCTTCACGTAGTTGCGCTTCGACACGTGCTTGTGTTGCAATCCCAGCATGGTCCATACCCGGCAGCCATAGTACATCATAACCTTGCATCCGTTTCATTCTTGTGAGCATATCTTGCAACGTGGTGTCCCACGCATGTCCAAGGTGAAGCTTTCCTGTTACATTCGGTGGTGGAATGACGATTGTATATGGCTTTTTCTTCGGATCAGCTGTTGCCTCAAAATAGCGCCCATCAAGCCAATACGCATACCTATTTTCTTCCGTTTTTTTCGGGTCATACTTTTTCGGCATTTCTGTATTCATCTTTGATTCCTCCAACTATTATCGTTCTGAGCAATGTGTAAAAAAACAAAAAAACTTCCATCCACAAAAAGGACGAAAGTTAATTCCGCGGTACCACCTTTATTCACAACTAAAATAAATTGTGCTTCTCATCAACATATCGGTGTTTAACCGGCTTCTCCTACTTTCATAGTTCAAAGAAGCTGCTCAAGGGTGACTTCTGCGCTGCGTTCCTTAAGAAATCTCTCAGCTACTGATTTCTCTCTCTTATAAGGTGCATTTCACATACTAATCCCTTTCATAGCATATCAAATCATTCAATTTGCTTAAATTTTACCGATTTTGCCATGAATCGTCAAGTCCATATGAACGTATTGTGTTATTTATACATACATTATGAACAACGAACGATGAGGAGGATAAAAAATGAATAGGTTCGGGAAAAAAAAGCAATATTATCGCCGTTTAAAATACCCACCGTGGTTGCTAACAGTTAGAGACACATGTGCTGCTTTCGTACTGCCATTAACGATCTTTCAATTTATACGCACTTTGCTGCTACCGACACCATTTGATGTCATTCTATTATTAATCCTTATCGGACTATCACTTTCATTGTTTCTTGAATGGTTTTAATCATGATTGATTTTCTGATTTCACTGGGATATACAAAATCTGACCTTCTTCAACTTGTTCATCGTGAAGCCGATTTAGTCTTGCGATTTGTGTAGGTTGAAGCTCATATGACTCCGCAATGGAATCAAGCGATTCTCCAGGTTGAATAATGCGCATGCGCAACCGTGAAAATTGCTCTTCTTCACGTGTCAGCATTTTTGTTAAATACAAAGCGTTTTCAGACCGGGTTTTCTGTTTGTTTTCTGTTTTATCTATTTCACCAATGTTAGTTTCTTGAAGCCCTTCAACATCCGACTCAACTTCTTCAACAGTTCGAACTTCTTCTACTTCAACAGGTTGCTCTTCATTTTCAAGCGTTTCAACTATGTCTTCTTCACTTTTATTACGTAACGACTCAAGTGCTTCATTCGGCTCGTTCTCTTCTTCACGACTTTTTAATTCGAATTGAGGACCGCTGTTTTGACGTTCCTCTTCTTCTTCCGTGTGCTCATTCTGAACCTCGTCCACTTCATGCAAGTCCATCGTTACTTCTTCTCTTTGACTATCAATCATGAACGATGTTTTATCTTTCACGTAAATGTCTTTCACTCTTTCTTCAAAATCATAGTTGTCAATAGGATCGTTTTCGTTCGTTTGCTCTTTTTGAATCCCTTCAATTGCTAATTCTGCGGACATTTGCAAGTTGCTTGCGTTCGGAATTCGATAATCAAACGTTTCCACCGTAACAACAATGTCATCGAGACTCTCGACACGATTGTTCGGGATTGTAATTTCAACAGGAAAATGATGTTGAAATTCAACTACATTATCATCAAGTTTACGAACTTCTTGTACTGAACGAAACGACATTTGCTCACTTGACCGTTCTAACGTCTCTTCTTTCTCAGACGTATGTTCTGAACGTTCGTATTCTCCACCTAACCGCAATGAACCTTTAATTGTTACGTAATCCCCTGTTTCTTCAACGTTAATGTCCGGCTCTAACGAGATCGATAGTATATTGTCAATTTCATCTCCTTGCTTAAACCAAATCGATTCATCAACGTTAAATTTTAATGAGTTCGTCATGCTATCATCACCTTTCTTCGTGCACCTCGATATAGTACAGGTTTATGCGGTGATAAAAACGAATATGATTAAAGAATGCAAGTGATACACGAAAATACCCGTACTCGATTTAAAATTTTGAGTACGGGTTTAAACGATTCTATTTACTTAATTTCTCGAAGGCAACACGAACGGCTTCAATTGTTTTTTCAATATCTTCATCACTGTGCGCCGTTGACAAAAACAGACCTTCGAACTGCGAAGGCGGAAGAGAAATGCCTTCTTGTAGCATCGCCTTAAAATAAGCAGTAAAATGGTCAAGATTAGACGTTCGTGCTTTTTCGTAATTCGTCACCTCTTCGTTCGTAAAGAACATGCCAATCATCGATCCTGCACGGTTGAACGTAAGTGGGATTTCAAAATCGTTGGCAGCTTTCGTTATGCCGTCTTCAAGCAAGTTCGCTTTTCTTTGAAATTCTTTATATGTCTCACGATTTAATTGTGAAAGCGTCGCATAGCCTGCAGCCATCGCAAGTGGATTACCAGACAGCGTTCCTGCTTGATAAATCGGACCGCTCGGTGCAATTTGTTCCATAATTTCACGTTTTCCACCATACGCACCTACAGGAAGTCCACCGCCGATGACTTTCCCTAAACACGTTATGTCCGGAGTCACGTTAAAATAGCCTTGAGCACAATGATAATCTACACGAAAACCTGTCATCACCTCATCAAAAATAAGCAAGCTGCCATGTTGTTCGGTAATTTGACGTAGTCCTTCTAAAAATCCTGCTTCTGGCGGAACAACGCCCATATTTCCGGCTACTGGTTCAACGATGACGGCCGCAATGTCATCACCAAACTGTTCAAAAGCAAGTCTGACACTTTCTAAATCGTTGTAAGGCACAGTTATCGTGTTTTTTGCAATACTTTCAGGAACACCAGGGCTATCAGGTAGTCCAAGTGTTGCAACTCCCGAACCAGCTTTAATGAGCAACGAATCTCCATGTCCATGGTAACAGCCTTCAAACTTTACAATTTTATTTCGATTCGTATATCCTCTTGCGAGCCGCAATGCACTCATCGTCGCTTCTGTGCCAGAGTTCACCATACGAACAACTTCAACGGATGGAACACGTTCGATGACTAACTCAGCAAGTTTCGTTTCTAATTCATTCGGCGCTCCGAAACTCGTTCCTTTCTCGGCTGTTTCTTTAATTGCTTCAATTACCGTATCATCAGCATGTCCTAAAATAAGGGGCCCCCAAGAAAGAACGTAATCAATATATTCATTCCCATCGAGATCGTAAACTTTAGAACCTTTTCCTTTTTCGATATACACTGGATTCATGTCAACATTTTTAAACGCACGAACCGGGCTGTTTACTCCACCAGGCATGACGCGCACTGCTTGTTCAAATGCTGCTTTTGAACGTTCAAAAGTTCTCATCAATAGCACCTCACCTTTATTCGTTTTTCAACCATGTAGCTACATCTTTTGCATGATACGTAATGATTAAGTCTGCACCAGCACGTTTCAAACTCGTTAACGTTTCGAGCACGACTTCTTTTTCATCGAACCAGCCATTTTGAACGGCTGCTTTCACCATCGAATATTCTCCACTCACATTGTACGCGACGATCGGATACGGGAACGAATCTTTTAATTCGCGAATGACATCCATGAACGCAAGTGCTGGCTTGACCATTAAAAAGTCCGCCCCTTCTACTACGTCAGATTCCGCTTCGCGAATCGCTTCAAGCCGGTTAGCAGGATCCATTTGATACGTCTTCCGATCTCCAAACTGAGGTACACTTCCTGCCGCATCTCGAAATGGACCATAGTAAGCAGAAGCGTATTTCACTGAATACGACATAATCGGAATATGTTTAAAACCTTCTTCGTCTAGTGCTGTCCGAATCGCAGCGACAAAACCATCCATCATATTTGATGGTGCAATAATATCTGCCCCCGCCTTCGCTTGTGAAACAGCTGTCTTCGCATGTAGCCGCAGACTTTCATCGTTTTCAACATATCCGTCTTGAATGACACCGCAATGACCATGATCTGTATATTGACATAAACACGTATCCGCAATAACCGTCAACTGTGGATGCGTTTCCTTCACTTGCATAATCGCACGCTGAACGATGCCTCGCTCCGCATATGCTTCTGATCCGGCGTCATCCTTATGGTCAGGTACTCCGAAAAGCATAATTGCTTGAATCCCAAGTGCTGTGATTTCTTCCATTTCAGTTTGTACCTGATCGAGCGACAAATGATACACACCTGGCATCGAAGCGACTTCACGCTTTATTCCTTCTCCTTCAACAACGAAGAGCGGATAAATTAAATCGTCTGTATGTAATTTATTTTCACTTACGAGCTTTCTTAAACTTTCTGTTCTTCTCAGTCGACGGTGGCGTTGAAAATGAAGTTGCTTTTCACTCATTTCGATTCCTCCTCGTTATTCAAAAACTGTACAACCTCTTGCAGTAAACCTTCAGTCGTATTTAAGTTTGCGACAACATTTGGTGTAAGTCCATGCTTATGCATCGCTCGTTCAGTTATCGGACCAATTGCAGCTAAACAAGTTTGATTTATTTTACTTCGCCAATCGACTGAATCAAGAAGTGTCACAAAATGATTGACAGTGGAAGGGCTTGTAAATGCGATGACATCCAATCGTTCTGAGGTGACTTCTGTAGCAAGGTCCGCTTGAGCCTCTTCATTCATTCCTGTTTCGTATGCGACAACATCTTCGACGTGAATCCCGCGCTGGCGCAATGAATCGGGTAAAACGTCTCTCGCTAAATTCCCTTTTGGGAATAAGACTCGCTCTCCTCGTTTTACATGTTTCAATAACTCGTCAGCTAATGCTTCAGCTGTATAATCTCCAGCCGGAATCACGTGAGCATCAAACCCTTGCACCTCGACTGGTTCACGAGTTTTCTCTCCGACGACGGCAATTTTCATATTGTCGAGCCATTCAGATGGAATCTTTTCTGAGTGTACGATTGAAAAAAATGCCTTCACACCATTTTGGCTCGTAAATACAAGCCAATCAAAAGAGCGCATATCGTTCACCGCTTCAACGAGCGGTGTACGATCTGTTGGATGATGTATTTTAATGAGAGGGATAACGACTGGAATACCACCTAACGCACGAATCTGATTCGCAAAATTTGCAGCTTGTGCTTTTGCACGAGTAATTAAAATCCGCTTGCCTTCTAATGGTTTAGCGCTCATCATGATCGATCTCTTCTTTCACTCGATCTAATATTTCTTTTGCTCCTCGTTTCATCAATTGTTCAGCTAATGTACACCCCAGCTGCTCAGGGTGATCCCCCTCAAGTGTATCACTTATAATCAACTTGCCATCCGGTTCACCAACAAGCCCTGTTAAGCGCACGTGATGATCCGACACGAGCTCAGCATATGCAGCAATCGGAACTTGGCAACCTCCTTCCAACTTGTGCAAAAAAGCACGCTCCGCTGTAACCGTCCGCATCGTCTTTTCATCATTAATTTTGGCAAGTAGTTGTATCATTTCCTCATCATTTTCTCGACATTGAATCGCTAATGCTCCTTGACCAACAGCCGGCAAACAATCATCGATTGCCATGTGCTCAGTTATAATGTCATCAGACCAGCCCATTCGTTCTAGACCAGCGACAGCTAATAAGATCGCATCATACTCCCCTTCATTTAACTTGCGCAAACGAGTTTCAATGTTTCCACGAATCCATTTAATTTCTAAATCTGGACGTTTCGCTAGAATTTGCGCTGATCTTCGTAAACTGCTCGTTCCAACAATCGCTCCACTCGGCATTGAAGCGAGTGATGAGTATTTTTTCGAAATAAGTGCATCGCGATGATCGGCACGCTCGGGAACACTAGCAATCATTAATCCTTCAGGAAGTATGGCAGGCATGTCTTTCATACTGTGAACTGCCATATCGATTTCACCATTTAACATAGCGAGTTCTAGTTCTTTAACGAAAAGACCTTTTCCACCAACTTTTGACAACATTACATCCAAAATACGGTCACCTTTTGTCATAATTTCTTTCACTTCAAATTCAAATGGTAAATTTAACTCTTTTAACCGATCAATCACCCAATTCGTTTGCGTTAAAGCGAGATTACTTGTACGAGAACCTACAACTATTTTTTTCATGAGTCCCTCCTATGTTTTCGAGTTCAAAAAGGTTGATTAGACGCAAAGTCGACTCTTGCAAAATTAGATATACAACGTCCACACTCGCCAAGACTATGCATGAATCAACGTACTCTAGTGCTTTACAATTCACGCGAACACGGGCTAAAAACGTCGGACACTTATCATCCTTCTACAATACTTCATTCGATACATCTTTTGTTTGTTCAATGAAGTAGTGTTCAAGGTATGCTGACTAACATACCCGATGAAGTATTACTTAAATCCAGTGCGTACGAGCATTTGTAGTACATCCTGTCCACACGATGTTCGCGCCTTTAGCAAAAAAACATAAACTTATAATAAAGAAGTGCGCTATATCTTCTACACCTTTTTGAACAATCCACTATATAAATGGTTACCACCAATGAAACGTGGAAAAAGATTGAGATAGAAATATATTAATTAATAAAAATAAATAAGCAGCAATGTTAATAAGTGCTAATTTCTTTCCGTGTTCTTGTTTCATTATTTTCATATATAACAAAAAGCTATACATCATTAATACGATAATCGACGTCACGACTTTAGCATCGAAGTAAAAAAATGTATCGAGTGTAAGATGTCCCCAAATGGCACCCCAGATTAAACTAATGAGCAAAAGTGGGACACCGATCATTGTGAAAAAGAGTGACATTTTTTCTAGCTCAGGCAAACTACCAAAGCGACCTAACCTGCGGAAATTAATTTTATTTTTTAAGATTTCATATTGAATGAAATACATGAGCGAAAACACAAATGCAAGCGTAAATGCAGCATAAGCTAAAAAAGCCATTGCAATATGCATAAAGAAAAGTTCTGTCGTCATCGTTTCTGTGATGAATGGCAATAATTCCGTTTCAGGAGAAAATACATAAACGGACATCATAATAAACCCAATTATATTTGCAAAAAATACAAAAAAATCAATCCGTGAAAACCAATTAATTAAAAGTGATAATGTAACGATTAACCAAGATACGAAATAAAGTCCTTCATACGGTGTTAAAATTGGAAAACGGTTTATTTGCATAAGTGTAACAAAAAAATAAATGATTTGTAACACCCAAACAATAGAAAGCAACCAGAAAGCAAAGCGATTTGCCTTCCGGTTGTTCTGTAAGAAATCTATAAAATAGCCGAGTAAGGATACGACATAAAAAATAACAGCACATTCATATATCCAGTCAAAATCGTGCAATCGCTTGCCCTCCTCTCCTTAGGGGCGGAGCGGTATTTCAGCGAATTGTTTGTTGGTCGACCGTGAACCTTTCACTTCCTTGCTTTCAGTACTTGTTTTTGACACTATTTGCTTATCTTTTTCACGTGCGACTTCCTCTTCAATCGCAAATATTTTAATAAACGTCTCCATTACTTGCTTCGCTTCGGGTTCCGTTGCGGATTCTTTCAATCCTAAAATCGGATCACGTAGCATCTGATTAATGATGCTTTTCGTATGTTTACGGATAACTTTCAATTCTCTTTCTGTTAGATCCGGTAGCTTTCGCTCGATGCTTGACATCGTTTGTGCTTGAATCGATAATGCTTTCGTCCTCAGCGCTGATATAAGCGGAACAACTCCGAGCGTCGTTAGCCACGTATCAAATTCTGCTATCGCATCAACGATCATTCCTTCAATCGTTTTTGCAATCTTTTTGCGTTCTGTTAAGTTATCATCAACGATTTTTTGTAAATCATCGATGTTGTACAAAAACACATTTTCAAGTTCATCAAGTGCTGGATCGATATCTCTCGGAACCGCAATGTCAATCATAAATAAATGTCGACCTTTACGTTTTTTAATTAGTGGCTGTACAATGTCTAACGTGACGATGTACTGTTTCGAACCGGTCGAACTAATTAAGATGTCACATTCAGTCATTGCCTCTTGAAGGTGTGTGAGCGGTAGAGCTTTCGCTTTCAATGAAGAGGCTAATTGAACAGCATTTTCATATGTTCGATTAATAACCGTTATCGCTTTAACACCATTGCTTTGCAAATGTTTCGCAGTTAATTGGCTCGTTTCTCCAGCACCGAGAATCACGACACGTTTATTTTTTAAACTACCAAAAATCGACTTTGCTAACTGGACCGCAGCATAGCTAACTGAAACAGGTGATTCATCGATACCTGTCTCATAATGAGCACGCTTTGCCAACGTAACTACTTGCTTAAACAACTCATTAAAAATCGTTCCCGTCGTTCCTTCTTCCTGTGCAAGTATAAAGGCATCCCTTACTTGACCGAGGATTTGAGTTTCACCTAAAATCATCGAGTCTAGCCCACAAGCGACGTTAAAAAGATGGTTAATAGCCGCTTCATTTTCATAAATCGTTAAAAACGAGGCAAACTTTTCCTGTTTAATGGAAAACCATTCACTTAAAAATGCTTTTGTATAATAACGACCTGTATGCAATTGATCACAAACGACATAAATCTCCGTGCGGTTACATGTAGACAAAATTACGTTCTCAAGTATACTTTTTGAGTGGCGCAATGTTTTAAGTGCTTGAGGGAGGTTTTCGTCATCAAACGTCATTTTTTCCCTAATTTCAACTGGTGCAATGTTATGATTAAGACTGACTGCAATTACGTGCAAAACGTTCACCCTCTACATAAGCTTCTTATTTAATTTTAGCATGATTTTGGATAGACTGATCAATACTTTGTGAAAGATATATGAACCGTTCATATGACTGACTGAAGGCAGTATAGCAGAAGTTTCGACACGGATCAAAAAATGAACGTTTACAACAAAACAGAACTCTAGTCATTTTACAGATAACTGTTTTTTTAATTACTGTATGGCCATAAAATATGTATGCAAACTGATGGAGACTACTATAGTAGGTATACCCGTATGTGCGTGATTTTATACGAAAAAATAGACTCTAATTCAAAATGATCAGAGTCTATTTCTAATGAATCAATATATGTATGTAACATCAATTCGTGATTTAAACAATTCATTTTGGACAAAAGCGATTGTCACTCAAAGCCAGCCTTTAGCTTTACGCTAACACTTAGTTAAACAACGTAACAGCTCGGAAAAATAATAAATTCGCTTATAAAAAAACGAAAGACTACCATTCGTAATTTTTATTTTTCCAGTCATAATCATTTGCGAAGGTTCCTTTCTCCCCTCCACAATTTCCAACCAAGCCTCTTTCGTACCTGATAAAACAATTTTTGCCTCTTTAAGTTCAATTTCTGTTCCAACATACGTATGAGCCACTTCTCCATTTACAATGTCAACATATACGAACTGATCCATTTCATCTCGTAAAACGAGAGCAAGTTTTAAAGTCAAGCCTTGTTTACATCGATTAATCCAATTCCAGTAATTTGGATCAACACTGCTTCTCCTTTCTTCTGTAGGACCTTTTTTCATTTCATGTCCAAGTAACACAACCCATGAAAAACTAAAAATTTCTTCTTCCATCAAAAAGCCCCCTTCTTATTTATCACGTGTCCATCGCCTGTAAAATCTTGCAAATAACCGACGCTAGAAACTTGCTATCAATGAATAAAAGTTTCTTTGTTCATGATTAAACGGATGAGGGGTTCTATAAGATATCATATAGTGACTCTTTAAGGAATGACATAGGTATTTCACACAATTCTAATGAAGGTATTCGATTGACAGAAACCACCTTAATAAAATATATCGTCCGCGTTGAAAAAACAGACTCTAACGACGAAAAGCTTTTTTCACATTTTAAATTTCAAAACGGCTAGTCTTTTCTCCTTTTCGGAATTAACGAAAATGGTTCATGGACAAGTGGGGATAAATGAAAATAGGCTTTATGAAAATCAAAAACATTCATGAAAGAATTAATGCTTTCCCTCCAATCCGTAACATTTAAAAAGAAAAACTTCAATTATTCATAAACTTGAAGACTTTCGTCAAATTACGGCAAACTACTTATATAGTGATTAAACTGAAAACGTTAACTGTTGGATTTATTACAGCTACCAATTTAGACTACCAGTTGCCGATTAATAACGAGGATTAAAGTCGCTTGACATTTACCAGTTTGTTAACGAAAATAATGGACACTTATTCAAACAATGACAAGTATCCATTAACGAAGAGAGAATTTGTAGTCATCCAAAGAGTATCGTGGAGAGAAAGTGTCAAAGAATTGCAGGAGCGTTACAAATAAGTGAATACACTGTCCAAGATTACGTGAAATCAGTCATTAAAAAATTAAACGCTAGAAACCGTACAAAAGCGGTTGCATAATTGATTCGCCAGGTATTATTGAATGAAGCTGACCGCTCAGTTCACGAGAATACATAGAAAAAGATGTAAACACAGTGAAAGTGATTACATCTTTAAAATAATGTTTTGATCGCTTGCCATACATGTTCTTTACCCTCGCCTGTTTCAGCTGAAAAAGCGATGAGCGGATCGTTTGAATCAATACGTAATGTATGACAAATCTGCTTTAATTGTTTTTCGCGTTTTCCTTTTGAGATTTTATCCGCTTTCGTCGCTATAATGATAACAGGAATTTCATAAAATTTAAACCAATCATACATTGCAACATCATCATTCGTCGGTTCGTGGCGAATATCGATGACGAGCAAAGCACCGCGCAGTTGTTCACGATTTAAAAAATACGTTTCGATCATTATACCCCAATCTTCACGTTCCGCTTTCGAAACTTTTGCATAGCCATAGCCTGGTACATCGACGAAGAAAAACTGTTCATTGATAAAATAAAAATTTAATGTTTGAGTCTTACCAGGCTTTTGTGATGTTCTCGCTAAATTTTTGCGATTAATCATTTTATTAATAAACGAAGATTTCCCAACATTTGATCGTCCTGCAAGGGCGATCTCTGGAACGTTCAATTCAGGATATTGAGAAGGCTTGACTGCACTAATGACAAAATCTGCTTTCGTTACTTTCACTTATCCTTGCCTCGATTCAATGCAATATCCAACACTTCATCTAAATGTGACACCGAAATAAACGTTAAGTCTGTGCGCACACTTTCGGGAATATCGTCAAGATCTTTTTCATTTTCTTTCGGAAAGATTATTGTCGTTAACCCTGCACGATGAGCACTTAAACTTTTTTCTTTTAATCCTCCGATCGGCAATACCCGTCCACGTAACGTAATTTCCCCTGTCATACCTACTTCTTTTTTTACAGGAATGCCAGTTAACGCAGAAATAAGTGCAGTTGCAATCGTAATGCCTGCCGAAGGTCCGTCTTTTGGTGTGGCACCTTCAGGTACGTGGATGTGTATATCATTTTTTTCATGAAAATCAACAGGAATGTTCAGTTGGTTAGCACGAGACCGAATATAGCTAAAAGCAGCTTGAGCTGATTCCTTCATCACATCGCCTAAACTTCCTGTTAAAATTAACTTGCCTTTTCCAGGATAGATTGAAACTTCGATTGATAGTGTATCGCCTCCTGAAGGTGTATAAGCAAGCCCTGTCGCAGCTCCGACTTGGTCTTTTTCTTCTGCTTGTCCGTAGCGAAACATTGGTTTACCGAGATAACTTTCTAAAGTATTGTCAGTCACGACAATTCGCTTTTTATCCGTTGTTATGATTTGTTTCGCGGCTTTTCGACATAATGATGCAATTTGCCGTTCTAAATTACGTACGCCGGCTTCCCGCGTATATTGGCGAATCAGTTTAATAATTGCACTCTCACGAATTTGGAGCATTCCTTTTTCTAACCCATGATTTCTCAGTTGTCGCGGAATTAGATAGTCTTTTGCGATGTGTGTTTTTTCAATTTCGGTATAGCCTGCAATACGAATCACTTCCATGCGATCGAGAAGCGGTCCTGGGATCGCAGCGATATTATTTGCTGTTGTAATGAACATGACTTTCGATAAATCGTAAGCTTCTTCAATATAATGATCACTGAATGTGCTATTTTGTTCGGGATCAAGTACCTCTAGCAAGGCAGATGATGGATCACCGCGGAAATCGCTAGCCATTTTGTCAATTTCATCTAGTAAAAACACAGGGTTAATCGTACCAGCTTTTTTCATCCCTTGAATGATACGACCGGGCATTGCTCCAACATACGTTCTACGATGACCACGAATTTCCGCTTCATCGCGGACACCTCCGAGTGAAATTCTTACAAATTTACGATTTAATGCTCGAGCAACAGAGCGGGCAAGTGACGTCTTCCCAACACCAGGGGGACCTGCAAGACAAAGAATTGGACCTTTTAACGATTTTGTCAATTGTTGAACAGCTAAATATTCAAGGACACGTTCTTTTACTTTCGTCAATCCGTAATGATCATCATTTAACACCTTTTCTGTATGCTTAATATCAAGCTTGTCTTCTGTCTCTTTCGTCCATGGTAATTGAATAAGCCAATCGAGGTAATTTCGAAGCACGGCACTTTCGGCAGAGCTCGTTGGAACTTTTTCATACCGATCAAGTTCTTTCAATGCCGTCGCTTTAACGTGTTCAGGCATGCCGATTGAATCAATCTTTTCTTTTAATTCATGGACTTCATCAAACTTTCCTTCTTTCTCTCCAAGTTCTTTTTGAATGGCTTTCATTTGTTCGCGTAAATAATATTCTTTCTGTGTTTTTTCCATTGATTTTTTTACACGCTGACCAATTTTTTTTTCAAGATCGAGAACTTTCTTTTCATTGTTTAAAATTCGAATTAAAAGATTCAGTCGCTCTTTTATATTAGACGAATCTAAAATTTGTTGTTTTTCTTGAATTTTCAACGTAAGGTGTGATGCAATAACATCTGCTAATCGGCCAGGCTCATTAATATCTTGCACAGATGCGAACGTTTCTGCTGATATTTTTTTTGATAAATTGACATATTGTTCAAATAAATCTAATACGGTTCTCATTAATGCTTCTACTTCCAAGTCTTTGCTCGTTTTCTCTTCAATCAGTTCAACATTCGCTTCAAAGTATTGCTCTTTTCCTGTAAAATTTTTAATTTTTCCTCGTTGAATTCCTTCTACGAGAACACGAATTGTACCGTTTGGAAGCTTAAGCATTTGCTTTATTTTTGCATACGTTCCGATTTGATAAATGTCACTTTCTGTCGGCTGATCGAGTGAGACTTCTTTTTGTGCGGATAAAAAAATATGTTGATCCCCCAACATAACGGTTTCTAAAGCCTGCACTGATTTTTCACGACCGACGTCAAGGTGTATAACCATCGATGGATATACGAGTAAACCCCTTAATGGCAACAGTGGGATTGTAATCGTTTCAGATTTTGACATGTACTACACCTCCGACAAGCCTTTAAATGTATGTTCAAAAAGATGGATTTACGAGAAGCAAAGTTCAGCTAAATACGCAATATCCTATTGAAACACCTACACAAGCAGATTGCGTGCGTTGAGGTTCGAAGGGCGGTTCTGAGCCACAAACTTATCTAAGTTGTATAAACTTCTGCACTATCGTTTGCCGCATAAAAGCAGCACATTTTAAGGTACCGAATGTTTACCTAGAGAGTCTTGTTCTGAAATTAACTCAGAACAGCGTACTCAATCAAAAAGATTTGCACTTTCTATAATTAGAAGATGTGTACGAAGTTAGCAGAAGAATCCTTATTTTGTACGTGAAGTGGAAGAGCAAGCTGATAAAGAAACTTAGCTAATTTTAAATCCACATTTAGTCGCCCATAAAATGATAAGTTTAAATATTCCTAAAAGATTTACAGCCTATCGTTTTTTATTTCCTGGACTTTTTGAACAATCTCTTTAAAATAAAAAAGTTTCTTATTTTAGTTTACAGTATTAAAATTGCATTTGCGAATTTTTGCCTTTTATTACATTACATCCATTATAAAAACTGAACTTGTCTTGTTCCTGTCCTTGTAGACGTTACCTTACGGTGCAAGTGACACGCACAGACAACGTCTGCATGAACTAAATCACCTGCATCTCACTATTATATATGGAAGCTCCGACTTATATTTTTCTAGTCGGAGACTCGTGTAATCCACTCACTGCTGGAACAACGTTGCTTTCTCGTTCGATTTTTGGCTTGATTAAACTAATGTCAAGCGCTTCAGATAATGTACGGACTGGAATAATTTCAATTCCTTCAATTTGTTTTAACATTTCACGATTATTATCGATTGGGATAATCGCCTTATTCGCACCAGCTTCTTTAGCTGCTTTGACTTTTGCAACAATTCCTCCGACTGGTTTTACTTTTCCATGAATACTTAATTCCCCTGTTAAAGCGACTTTGCTATCAACGGGAATTCTTCGAATTGCAGACACGATCGCAGTTGCGATTGAAATCCCTGCAGATGGGCCATCGATCGGAGTACCACCTGGGAAATTAATATGAATATCGTAATGTAAAGTTTCAAATCCTTTTTTGCGAAGGACTGTAAGCACATTTTCAACCGAACTTTTCGCTAAGCTTTTGCGACGAATTGATTTACTGTTATTACCGATGCTTTCTTCTTCTACTATCCCTGTTATTGTGACAGAACCTTGATTGTTTTTCGCTTTACTTACAGTTGCTTCAATTTCAAGTAACATTCCCGTATTTGGTCCAGTCACAGCAAGTCCATTCACAACACCGATCTCCGGTTTATCATTCGTTTTCTGTTCAAATCTAGGGGACAGCTGACTGAAATAAACAACCCATTCAATGTCCTCGATTTGAATAGATTTTCTTCCTTCGTCTAACGCAACACCAGCTGCAATTTGTACGACATTCACAGTTTCACGACCGTTACGTGTATATTTGGTCACCATGTCAACCGCTTGCTCATTAATTGTGCAATTGATTTTTTTAGCTGCTCGTTTTGAAATTAAAGCAATTTCGCTTTGAGTTAATTCACGAAAAAAAACTTCTAAACATCGAGAACGAATGGCTGGAGGGATTTCATCAGCCGTGCGAGTCGTAGCTCCAATTAAACGAAAATCTGCGGGCAATCCATTTTTGAAAATATCGTGAATGTGCATTGGGATATTTTGATTTTCTTCACTATAGTATGCACTTTCTAAAAAAACCTTACGATCTTCTAGCACTTTTAACAACTTGTTCATTTGAATTGGATGAAGCTCTCCGATTTCGTCGATAAATAAAACACCACCGTGTGCTTTCGTTACCGCTCCGATCTTCGGTTGTGGAATTCCCGCTTGTCCCATTGCCCCTGCCCCTTGATATAACGGGTCGTGTACAGCACCGATTAACGGATCAGCAATTCCTCGTTCATCAAAGCGTGCAGTTGTTGCATCAAGTTCTACAAATACAGCATCGGGCTTAAATGGAGAGCTAGAATTTTTCTTCGCTTCTTCTAAAACGAGCCTTGCCGCCGCTGTTTTTCCAACACCTGGCGGTCCATAGATAATAACGTGCTGAGGGTTCGGTCCACAAATCGCAGCGCGCAGTGCTTTGATTCCGTCTTCTTGTCCAACGATATCATTAAATGTTGTAGGGCGAATTTTTTCCGACAACGGTTTCGATAGTGAGATATTTCGCATTCTTCGAAGCTGTTCCATTTCTTTTCGTGATTCTTTATCAATGGAAACCCGTTGTGTCCGTTGATTCCGAAGTAAATTCCAAAAATATAGCCCAATGACAATTCCAAAAAACAGCTGTACAAAAATAGCAATTACTGTCCAATCCATGCTTAGACCTCCTGCAAAGAAATTCATTGTATTAGTATTTCCCTGCATGAACGTCAATAAACGATAAATTGGAAAAATGTGAGAAAAAGAAGTCGAAACTTTTTTACCTATATGTAAATCAGAAGGCTTCCGGACACAAATTCAAAGTTTTTTTGACCTACATGTAAAACTAAACTTGATAAATTGAGGGTTAGAGATAAAGAAAACCAACTACTTCATGCACTAGTTGGTTTTCATACTAAGCCATATTATTATGCACTTTCTTTCGGTTTTTTCGCTGATTCTTTTACAATTGTACCGTCTTCGAGCAAAAGTTTTGGTGATAAATTATCCGTGACGGTCTCTTTTGTTATGACGCATTTTTTAATGTCTTCTCGAGATGGCAAATCATACATAACGTCTAACATAATTTTTTCAATGATCGAACGTAAACCCCTCGCTCCAGTCTTTCTTTCAATCGCTTGTTTTGCAATTTCCACGAGAGCTTCTTCTTCAAATTCAAGTTCGACATCATCAAATTCAAGCAATTTTTGATACTGCTTCACAAGGGCATTTTTCGGCTTTGTTAAAATTTCCACGAGCGCATCCTCATCGAGCTGCTCAAGAGTTGCTAATACAGGTAAACGACCGATAAATTCTGGAATTAAACCGAATCGAAGCAAGTCTTCAGGCAATACTTTTGATAAGTATTCATTATCTTTAAGCTCTTCTTTTTCAGAGTTCGCTCCGAATCCGATTACTTTTTTGCCGAGACGATTTTTTACGATTTGCTCGATTCCATCAAATGCTCCGCCAACAATAAAAAGAACATTTGTTGTATCAATTTGAATAAATTCTTGATGCGGGTGTTTTCGACCACCCTGTGGTGGAACACTTGCTGTCGTTCCTTCTAATATTTTTAACAATGCCTGTTGAACACCTTCTCCAGATACGTCACGTGTAATGGAAGGATTTTCTGATTTCCGAGCCACTTTGTCAATCTCATCAATGTAAATGATGCCTTTTTCTGCTTTTTCAACATCATAGTCTGCTGCTTGAATAAGTTTCAGCAAAATGTTTTCAACGTCTTCGCCAACGTAACCCGCTTCGGTTAGAGATGTGGCATCTGCAATTGCAAACGGTACATTTAATATGCGTGCTAACGTTTGTGCGAGTAATGTCTTCCCGCTACCTGTCGGACCGAGCAAAACGATATTGCTTTTTGCAAGTTCCACATCATCTGATTTCTGAGATGCATTAATTCGCTTATAGTGGTTATAAACTGCGACAGATAGCGACTTTTTTGCTTGATCCTGTCCAATGACATAATCGTTAAGCACTTCACGAATTTCTTGAGGCTTTGGTATTTCTTTAAACTCAACTTCTTCTTCTGTGCCTAGTTCTTCTTCAACGATTTCTGTACATAACTCTATACATTCATCACAAATATAAACACCAGGTCCAGCGACTAACTTGCGGACTTGGTCTTGTGTTTTCCCACAAAACGAGCATTTTAATTGCCCTTTTTCATCGTTAAATTTAAACACGACGCTCACCCCTTACTTATCTTGATGAAAAAGCCCCTACATTTATGCAAAATTCTTTTTATATACGTCCGTCACAAATTTTTCTTCTTACATTATGTATTGCATTGTATCATAAATTTATGTTCAGTTAAAACAAAAACACTTTTAAAGATAGAACGGATATAAAAAGCTTTATACCTCATACTATCTCACGTCCATCGACAGTTTATGTGAGATTTTGTTTAAAAGACAAGGTACAAATTGTACCTTGTCTTTTAATGATTTGCTTATTCAGTTTGTGCTGGTTCTTCCTTAGCCTCTGCTTTCTCCGTCTCTGCTTTTGGTACTTCTTTACTTTGTTCAACGAGAAACTCAATTGTTTTTCTCATCGTAACATCACGCTTGACCGCATCTATACCACCTTGCAATTCAAGCATTTGTTTAATTTGATCCGTTTCCATATTGTACATTTCGGCCATTTTGTTAATTTCTTCTTCTGCTTCTTCGTCTGTCGCTTCGATCTGCTCAGCATCTCTAATCGCTTCAAGTGTTAAATTCGACCGAACGCGAAGTTCAGCATCATTTTTCATCTGTTCACGTAATGCATCTTCGTCTTGACCAGAAAATTGATAATACATATCGAGAGTTATACCTTGCATTTGTAAACGTTGCTCAAATTCTTGCACCATTCGATCAGTTTCGTTTTTGATCATTACTTCGGGCAAATCCATTTCAGCGTTTTCTGCTGCTTTTTGGACAACTGTATCTTGCTTCACATGTTCAGCTTGGTGCTTTTTCTCTTCTTCAAGTTTTGTTTTTAATTTCGCTCTTAATTCATCAAGCGTTTCAACTTCGTCATCAACGTCTTTTGCAAATTCATTATCGAGCTCTGGAAGTTCTTTCCGCTTTACATCATGAACTTTTACTTTAAAAACAGCTTCTTTTCCAGCTAATTCCTCCGCATGATAATCTTCAGGGAACGTGACATTCACTTCTTTTTCGGCACCAGCTTTTTCACCAATTAGTTGTTCTTCAAAACCTGGAATGAATGTGCCTGAACCAAGTTCAAGTGTAAAGTTTTCAGATTTCCCGCCGTCAAAGGCTTCACCATCAATCGAGCCGTCAAAATCGATGACAACAGTATCGCCTTCTTTTGCTTCCTCATCCTCCACAATGACAAGTTCTGCCTGGTTTTCTTGTAAACGTATAATTTCTTCTTCAACTTCTTCATCCGTTACGGTTACATCTTGTTCTTCAACTTCCAACCCTTTGTATTCACCAAGTTTTACTTCAGGTTTAACGGTCACCGTTGCTTTAAAAATTAACGGCTTTCCTTTTTCGATTTGTTCAATATCCACTTCTGGTTGATCAACAGGTTCAATTCCCGTTTCCTCTACTGCATTGTTATATGCTTCAGGTAAGATTAAATCGACAGCATCTTGATACAATGCTTCAACGCCGAAACGTTGTTCAAAAATTTTGCGAGGAACTTTTCCTTTTCTAAAGCCAGGGATATTTACTTCTTTTACTACTTTTTTAAAAGCTTGATCAAGGGCTGAATCGAATCGCTCTGAATCGACTTCAATCGTTAAAACACCTTCATTGCCTTGATCTTTTTCCCATTTTGCAGTCATCATTATACCTCCAACAAAATCTTATATTCCATTGTTTTTGACGTTCGCGCAAGCTATTTTCCTTGCAGATTCTTGGGCTGAGTCCAATCAAGTCCTCATATCTCCACAAGCGTTAATTCCCGTTCGTCTAACGGTACTGATTTTTTGATTAATCGAATTTATAACCATTACATTATAGCATAAGTCATTTGGTTTTCAATCTGATTATGTTCTAAACGTTGGAAATGAATGAGGATTCACTGTCGCTATGTCCGATTTACAATTTTTCATCTGTTGTGATTGGACCTCATAAAGAGAACAAATCTCTTCTTCTGTAGTCGGAAGACCGTTAAGTTTGCTGCTTTCAAAATGAATGACAGCCGCGATTACACGAGGATCATAAGCTGGCAATGGATATGGGTAATATATCAAGACGACATTTGTCCACAACTGGATGCTCAACTCGTATAATGTCGGATTTTCATTTTCAATAACTTCACTTAGTGTTTCAGTTACTCTTATTGTTACGGGATGTTCAAACGGGTCTTCTACTTCCGTTGGATTCATAAACATTCGCTCTGAAAATTTATGTACTTCGATAAGATCATCTATCTTTTCTTCCGCTAGATTTCTAATGATAATGCTTTTTAAAATCGGATCATTTTTGTCTATTTTTAAATATGTCTTCAAAACTTGTAGCGCTTCGTTATTAAGATTTCTCGTTAATTTCTCAACTGCCAACATTTGCTTTTCTAGTTTCTCACTATGCAAAAAATCGTTAAACTGCTGAACTTCTTCGGAAGATAAAATGATGCGAGTATCTTTTTTACTATCAACCATTTTTCTACAAAAAGTTAATAATTGATAAAAAAACTCTGCTAATGATGCGGGTAACTTCTCTTCTGCAACGACTGCTTCGAGTAAATCTACTACTTCTTGATACTGTTCTAACTGAATTAAAATCGAGACATACACTTGAAGCACTTCAAAATAATCACCGATTGCTTCATTTAACATCATTTCACAAATCGTTGCTGCTTCTTGCATATCGCCGAGTTCAACGAGGCAAATCGCTTTGCCTAAATTTGATTGCGCATGTTTCGGATCGGTGGAAAGCAACTGATTAAAAGTTTCAAGCGCTTCTTTATATTGCTCGTTCTGAAGAGCAAACGTTCCTTTTTCTATTAAGGTTTGCTTTAATCTCGGAAATGGAATAATTTTATCATCGTCATTGCTCATCATATCGCCTACTCTATTGTCATGTCTAGCAAAAGCTATACCTCATCATTCACAATTAGCACTCAGTTTATCAATTGTTTAAGTCATTGGCAAGAAAAATTTCATCACTATCTTTTTGTTATCTTTATTTCTACAAAAGCAAACATATAAAAAGCTTTAGTTGCTCGACTATAACAACTAAAGCTTAAGCTTTGTTCATTCATTACCATATGCCCATGTGGACACTTGAAACTTGACAAGAGTCGTTTAACGACTTTCGTATGCAGTAATGGCTTCCTCATAACGAAGCGTAACAGCAATTTCGTCCCATCCGTTTAACAGCATTTCTTTCCAATAAGGATCAATTTCAAACGTTTCATAATAACCGGATGAATCTGTAACGGTTTGGTCTAGCAAATTAACAGTAAGTTCATAATTTGCATCACCAGCTTTCTCCATGAGCAGTTTTACTTTATCCTCGTCCAAACGAACTGGAAGAATGCCATTTTTCATACAGTTATTGTAAAAAATATCAGCGAAACTCGGAGCAATAATGACACGAAATCCGTAATCTAGTAATGCCCATGGCGCATGTTCCCGAGATGATCCACAACCGAAGTTATCACCGGTAACTAGAATGGTTGCCCCTTGATGTTCTGGTTTATTTAATTCGAATTCTTCGTTGAGCTTCCCGGGTGCTTTATATCTCCAGTCATAAAATAAAAATTCTCCAAAACCGCTCCGTTCAATACGCTTTAAAAATTGTTTCGGAATAATTTGGTCTGTATCGACGTTGACACGATCTAATGGAGCGACTTTCCCTGTATACTTTGTAATAGGTTCCATTATGGTGATCCCTCCTTTAAGAAACAACTTCATTTTGTAAGGTTCGGATATCAGTAAACTTGCCTGTTACGGCTGCTGCAGCCGCCATTTCCGGGCTAACAAGGTGTGTACGTGCACCTTTTCCTTGGCGTCCTTCAAAGTTCCGATTCGAAGTCGAAGCACAACGTTCTCCTTCAGGGATAATGTCTGGGTTCATTCCTAAACAAGCACTGCAACCAGAATCTCTCCACTCAAATCCAGCTTCTTTGAAAATGACGTCTAAACCTTCTTTCTCTGCTTGTTCCTTCACTTGTTGTGAACCTGGAACAACAACTGCGTTAACCGTTTCTGCTACTTTTTTACCTTCGACAACTTCAGCTGCTGCACGCAAGTCACTAAGTCTTGAGTTCGTGCATGATCCGATAAATACGTGCTGAATTTCAACATCTTGAATCGGTACACCTGGTTCAAGACCCATATACTCCAATGCATTCCACGCTGCTCGCCGTTCTGTTTCAGTGGCAAAATCGTCCGGATGCGGAATGTTATCATGAATTGAAATTCCCATTGAAGGGTTCGTTCCCCATGTTACTTGAGGTGTAATTTGTGTTGCATCGATTTTAATCGTTTTGTCGTACACTGCCCCTTCATCCGTTGCAAGCTTTTTCCACTCTTCAACCGCCTTGTCAAAATCTTTACCTTGCGGTGCATATTTTCTACCTTTTAAATAGTCGAATGTCGTCTGGTCTGGACTAATTAATCCAGCTTTCGCTCCGCCTTCAATTGACATGTTACAAATCGTCATTCGCTCTTCCATTGTCATTGCACGGATTGTATCCCCCGTGTATTCAATAACGTAACCAGTACCAAAACCGATACCATGTTTTTTAATAATATATAAAATGACATCTTTAGCTGACACGTATGGTGAAAGTTTACCTGTAATTTCGATGTTTAATGTTTTTGGTTTTGCTTGCCATAATGTTTGTGTTGCTAAAACGTGTTCAACTTCACTCGTACCAATTCCGAATGCCAGAGTTCCGAATGCTCCATGTGTTGACGTATGACTGTCACCACATACTATCGTTTTCCCAGGTTGTGTTAACCCGAGCTCCGGTCCAATAACGTGAACAATCCCTTGCTCTGGACTTTGTAAGTCAAACAGCGGAATGTTAAACTCCTCACAGTTTTTTTGTAACGTATCGATTTGCTTTTTCGAAATTAAATCTTTTATATTAAATCGATCAGTTGTTGGCACATTATGATCCATCGTTGCAAAAGTTAAATCAGGACGTCTCACTTTTCGGTTATTCATTCGTAACCCTTCAAATGCCTGTGGTGATGTAACTTCATGAACGAGATGCAAATCGATGTAAAGTAAAGCTGGTTTATTCTCCTCTTCTACAACGATATGGTTTTCCCATATTTTTTCAAAAATTGTTTTTGGTGCCATTATCGTTCCTCCCCTCCTGAATTTTTAAGCTATGACCCTACTATGTGACAGACTACAAATGATACGGTCGTGCAAGCTACTGTTACTTGACTCAGATCCTTTGTGCGGAGGTCTCGCATTTCTAACCGTACCGTACGTTTCGGCGCTCCTACGGACACTTAGACCCTGATAAGTCTCGCTTTATAACGCGGAAACGACTTGTTCTGTCATTTCTGTAGTTGAAACAAGTTTTGCATCTTTTTCTGCGATATCAGGTGTACGGTAACCCGCCTTTAACACGTTCACAACCGCATTTTCAATCATTTCTGCTTCATCATCGAGATGGAATGAATACTTTAACATCATTGCGGCTGATAATATCATTGCAAGTGGATTCGCTTTTCCTTGGCCTGCAATGTCTGGAGCTGATCCATGTACAGGTTCATATAATCCTGGTCCATCTGCACTTAAGCTAGCCGATGGCAGCATCCCTAGAGAACCTGTCATCATTGACGCTTCATCACTTAATATGTCACCAAATAAGTTTTCTGTGACGATGACATCAAATTGTTTCGGATTACGAATGAGTTGCATCGCAGCATCATCAACGAGACGATGAGCGTACTCGACATCAGGATATTCTGGTGCGATTTCTTCAACGATTTCACGCCACATTCGACTTGATTCGAGCACATTTGCTTTATCGACAGATGTTAATCTTTTGCGTCTCACTTGAGCAAGTTCAAAACCTTTTCTTACGATTCGTTCAATTTCTTGACGCGTATATGCAAGTGTGTCGACAACAGCGTCACCGCGACGCTCGCTCGGTTCACCAAAATAAAGACCGCCGGTTAGTTCACGAACGATCATTAAATCAACTCCATTGACAATGTCGAACTTTAATGTTGACGCATCTGCTAGACTTTCAAATACAGTTACTGGGCGTAAGTTCGCAAATAAATCTAGCGATTTCCGCAGTTTTAATAGACCTTTTTCCGGGCGTTGTTCACTTGGTAATGTATCCCATTTGTAACCGCCGACAGCCCCTAATAAAATCGCGTCGCTATTTCGGCATGTTTCTAGCGTTTCATCTGGTAAGGGTGTGCCTGTTTCGTCAATGGCACACCCTCCAATTAACCCTTTTTTAAATTTAAACTCATGTCCGAATTTATGACCAACTGCTTGTAAAACGGCTGTTGCACTTTCTGCAACTTCTGCTCCAATTCCGTCACCAGGAAGAACAGCGATTTGTTTTTTCATCATACAAGCCTCCTGCTAACTACTGCGTCTAATTACTGGCAACTTTTTTATTCGCTTGAACAGTCATTACTCGGTTTACTGCATTTAAGTATGCTTTTGCCGATGCTTCAAGAACATCTTGAACGGTTGCATGTCCGTTGATTTTTTTGCCATTGATGTCTACTTTTACATTAACTTGAGCAAGGGCATCTTTACCTTCTCCGATGGATTGAAGTTTGTAATCTTTCAAAACAATTTTCATTCCGATGATGCTCTCTAACGTATTGTAAATAGCATCAACACTGCCACTGCCTTTTTCCATCGCTTTCACTGTACCGCCGTCTGATGTTTTCAATGAGATGGTTGCCGTCGCGATATTATTCGTATCATATTGAACTTGAAGCTGTTCAATTTCATAGTACGGTGATGCTGACGCTTCGAAACGATTTTCAGTTAAGATTGCGTAAATATCATCATCCGTAATTTCTTTTTTCTTATCTGCAAGATCTTTAAACGCAGTAAATGCTTTTTTTAATTCATTTTTATCTAATTCAAAACCTAATTCTTTTGCTTTTTCATTAAACGCATTTCGACCCGAAAGCTTGCCTAACACGAGCTTCGTTTCAAATCCTACGAGCTCTGGTGTAATAATTTCATATGTCGTCTTTTCTTTCAGCATGCCATCTTGATGGATACCAGATTGATGAGCAAATGCATTCGCTCCGACAACAGCTTTATTAGCTGGGACAATCATACCCGTTAGCTTACTGACAAGACTGCTTGTTCTTTTAATTTCATTAAATTTAATATTTGTTTCAGCTTGATAATGATCTTTGCGAATATGAAGGGCTACTGCAATTTCTTCAAGTGACGCATTCCCTGCCCGTTCACCAATTCCGTTAATTGTACATTCGACTTGTTCTATTCCATTTTCAATTCCAGAAAGTGAATTCGCAACAGCCATGCCTAAATCATCATGACAATGTGCAGACAATTTCACTTTATCAATGTTCGGAACGTTGTCACGTAAATGCTTAATAATTTCACCATATTCGTTCGGGCTTCTGTAACCGACCGTATCAGGAATATTAATTACTCTTGCTCCAGCATCGATGACTTCTTTAATAATTCTTACTAAAAAGTCGCGATCGGAACGACACGCATCTTCTGCTGACCATTGGACAATCGGGAAACGTTCTGCAGCATATTTCACTGCACTAACAGCAGATTCAACAACTTCATCTGGCGTTTGCATTAATTTATGCTTCATGTGAATCGGTGATGTTGCAACGAAAACATGAATCCGCGGTTCTGCAGAGTTTTTCAGCGCTTCCCAAGCTACATCAATATCGCTTTTTAATACACGAGATAATCCTGTAACAGAACTATCTTTTACGACTTCAGCAATCGTTTTTACCGATTCGAAGTCTCCATTGGAGGAAGCCGGGAATCCGGCTTCAATAATGTCTACACCTAACCGCTCAAGTTGTTTTGCAATTTCAATTTTTTCGGCTAAATTCAAGCTTACGCCTGGAGATTGCTCGCCATCCCGCAACGTTGTGTCGAAAATGTCAATTTTTCGCACTACCTACCACTTCCTTTGATTTGGATTTAACAAATGGCATCATGTCACGCAATTTACGGCCAACCTCTTCAATGAGGTGCTCATTCTCACGTCTATTAATCGCTTTAAACTCTGGACGGTTCGCTTGGTTTTCAAGAATCCAACCTTTTGCGAACTTACCTGTTTGAATATCAGTTAATACATCTTTCATAATCGCTTTTGTATCTTCGTTAATAACACGTGGGCCCGATACGAAGTCACCCCATTGTGCTGTATCTGAAATTGAATAGCGCATACCTTCTAATCCGCCTTCATACATAAGATCAACGATAAGCTTTAATTCATGCAAGCACTCAAAGTAAGCAACTTCTGGCTGATAGCCTGCTTCAACGAGTGTTTCAAAACCTGCTTTTACGAGTGATGTCAAGCCACCACAAAGAACGGCTTGCTCACCGAATAAGTCAGTTTCAGTCTCTTCTTGGAATGTCGTTTCAAGTACACCTGCTCGACCTGCGCCAATACCTTTTGCATAAGACAATGCAAGTTGTGTCGCTTTCCCCGTTACGTCTTGATAAATTGCAAACAATGCCGGAACACCAGCTTCTTCAGTGTACGTTCTTCTCACAAGATGTCCTGGTCCTTTTGGAGCAACGAGCAGTACATCAACATTGCTTGGTGGTTCAATTTGATTGAAATGAATGTTAAAACCGTGAGCAAAGAGTAATGCTTTACCTTCCGTTAAGCCAGGCTCAATTTCTGCTTTGTACACTTGTGGTTGGAATTCGTCTGGTAAAAGAACCATAATAACGTCTGCTTTTTCAACAGCTTCTTTCACTGAAAATACGTCAAATCCATCTTCTTTTGCTTGATCCCAAGATTTCCCTTGTCTTAATCCGATAACAACGTTAACTCCACTATCTCTAAGGTTTAAAGCATGCGCATGCCCTTGAGAACCGTATCCAATAATTGCAACAGTCTTTCCTTGTAGTAGATCTTCCTGAACGTCACCATTGTAATAAACTTTTGCCATGATTAAATCTCTCCTCATAAATATATATTTTAATTTTATTTTAATTAATGATTGAAAAAGGTTTAATTTCTGCTTCGTTTTTTTGTGTTCCTCTAGTTAATGCTGTAACACCAGTTCTACTTAGTTCTTTTATCCCAAACGGGCGTACCAGTTCAAGCAGCGCATCAATTTTATCTGGATTTCCAGTCACTTCAATCGTTAAGCTCGATGTGCTAACATCAACGACTGATGCTCGAAACGGTTCAATCAAACTAAATAATTCACTTCGTGTTTGCGGTGTGGATGTTAAAACTTTAATTAATGCAAGTTCTCTCACAACAACTCTCTGTTCGGTGACATCATGCACTTTTAACACATCGATTTGTTTGTGGAGCTGTTTAATAACTTGCTCGAGCTTCGTTTCGCATTCAACATTGACAACAAACGTCATACGGGAAACATCAGGTGTTTCAGCATGACCAACAGTAATACTTTCAATGTTGTACTGTCGTTTCATAAACAATCCAGTAATTCGATTCATGACACCAGCCCGATTGTTAACTGTTAATGTGATGATACGTTTCATTCTGGTTTCACCCCAATCATTTCGTGTGAACCACTCCCGGCCGGAACCATCGGATAAACATTTTCATCTGCAGTTACGCGACAGTCAATTAAGATGGGGCGGTCTGCATCGATAACATTTTTCAATACTTCTTTGGCTTCACTTAATGATTCGACTCGTAAGCCTTCAATTCCGAATGCTTCAGCCAGTTTGAGAAAATCTGGTTGGTTGGGCATTAATGATTCGGAATAACGCTCTTCATAAAATAGTTCTTGCCATTGGCGAACCATACCGAGCGAATAGTTATTAACAATAATAATTTTAATTGGTAAATTCAACTCTTGGATGATGCTTAACTCTTGGTTTGTCATTTGAAATCCTGCATCTCCAACGATTGAAATACATGTACGGCTCGGATTTGCCATTTGTGCACCAATCGCTGATGGGACACCAAAGCCCATCGTTCCGAGTCCTCCAGATGTAACGAGTAAATTTGGCTGTTTAAATCCGTAAAATTGTGCGGCCCACATTTGATGCTGACCAACGTCAGTTGTTACGATTGCTTCACCACCAGTTAGATCATGGATCATTTCGATTAACTGTTGTGGCTTTAGCTCATCGCCCTCTTGTTTATACCAAAGCGGATAGTCCTTTTTATATTCATTTAAATGATTGTTCCATTCTGGAAAAGATAAGCCTTTTTCAGTTTCATTAAGCAATGCAACTAGCGCCTCTTTCGCGTCGCCAACAACTGGAATATCTGTCTCCACATTCTTTCCGATTTCAGCTGGATCAATGTCGATATGGGCAACTGTTGCATTTGGCGCAAAGTGATCAAGATTTCCTGTTAAACGATCATCGAAACGAGCACCGAAATTAATTAGCAAATCGCTTTCGTAAATGGCCATGTTTGCTGCATACACACCGTGCATTCCAGCCATTCCAAGATATTGCTCATGATCCGCTGGCATTGCTCCTAAACCTAAAAGCGTTGATGTAATGGGAATATTCGTTAATTCAACGAACTGACGTAATTCCTCATGTGCTTGAGCAAAAATGACACCTGCTCCACACAAGATTACAGGCTTTTTCGCCTTACGAATCGCTTCGCTTACTTTTTTAATTTGCATTAAATTCGGTGCCGTTGTCGGCTGATAGCCAGGCAAATGAACCGTTTCTGGGTATTCAAACTCTGTTTCAGCAACTGCGACATCCTTTGGAATGTCAACAAGAACTGGACCTGGCCGACCCGTTGAGGCGATATGAAATGCTTCTTTAATAATTCTTGGCATATCGTTAACGTCACGAACTTGATAATTATGTTTCGTAATTGGCATTGTTATGCTAATGACATCTGTTTCTTGGAATGCATCAGAACCAATAACGTTTGTTCCAACTTGCCCTGTTAAGATGACAAGTGGCAGTGAGTCTAGCATCGCATCTGCAATTCCAGTAACAAGGTTTGTTGCACCTGGTCCTGACGTTGCTAAGACAACTCCCGGTTTACCTGAAACTCTAGCATAGCCTTCTGCAGCATGGATTGCTCCTTGCTCATGTCGTGTAAGAATATGTTTAAGTGATTTCCCATAAAGGGCATCATATATCGGCAAAGCCGCACCACCAGGATAACCGAAGATTAGTTCAACATTTTCTCTTCTAAGCGACTCGACTAGAATTTCCGCACCTGACATTTTTTTATTTATCGTTTGCTTTTTATTCTCGAGTTTTAAGTTAGCAGCCATGGTCAATCTCCTCCTTATAAAAAATTCAGTTAAACTGCTTGGATTCGGTTGAAAACAATTTTGTATGCACCCTTGAGATTCGCAAAAAAACAAAAAAACCTTTTCATCCCGAATAGACTATCACAGCCTAAGGGATGAAAAGGTATCTCTTCATGGTACCACCCTTATTCATGGTGTCCTTTCGAACAACCATCTCACGGACGATCATTAACATCCATTTCACCTTAGCGTTCATAACCGCAAGGCTCAGACGCAAGCTGAATGAAGTTTATTCCGTCCCTTTTGATAACGAGTGAGGTTCACTCGGATCGTCCTAATCACGGTCTACCGTTTTCAGAAAATCACTCAAAGGCGATGTCGGTTGGGGGATAACGCTAGTTTCCAGCAGCCTAGCTCTCTGTAGATATCCGTATCCCTTCCTTTTACCTTCTCATCGTTTTCAACAAGTTTTTGTGTCAGTTCGCGTGAAATTCATTATTTACTGTATGACTCATCAAATCATTTTAGTCTTAAAAGACATTGATTTATGATTTTGATTATAGTTGATTTTCAACAAAAGCTCAACTACAAACTTTATTTAAGAATTATCATACGCTTATTTTCAGTTATGGTCAACCGTTTTTATACAATTATTTTATTATTGAACAATGAACTAGTTTGTTCTAGTTTCGTACACATGCGATCGTTTAAGGTTAATAACTGAAAACAGCTTTGAGCCTCAAGATAATCATACCATATTTAAAAAATAAAAAAACGCTTAAAAAAGCGTTAAAATGGCGTCCCAGAAGGGATTCGAACCCCTGACCGACGGCTTAGCTTACCACTATGACTTTCGTCACCAAACAAATATGGTTGTTTGTGGTCTGGACTATATCTTCACCATTTCAGGTGCGACACGTATAGTCTCTACGGATCCTCACGATAATCTTATGCAGTGTGAATCTGATGCACTTGATTATGTTTCGGGGTTTTTACCCTCAAGCTAAATCTTGTTGAGCCTTTAAAACCCCTAAATCTTCATAATCATAAAGATCGCAAGTTTCCTCGGTATTACCATCAGCATAACCTGTTAAGGCTTCACCGATATAGTGTCGTCCACTCTAAAGGTTTCTCTTTCCCTTTAGAGGCTCCTATTCTTGAAGGCCGTTGCTCTATCCAGCTGAGCTACTGGGACATGTATAAGTCATAGTTAGTGATATGCATTTGTATTTCTTAAAAATCTATACTGTCTCTTCCTTTATTAACAAAACCCATCGAGACAACTCACATAGCTTCTTCGGCGGAAGTACCGCTCATAACAAAGTTAAAGTTTGGAGCGGGTGATGGGAATCGAACCCACGACCAGAGCTTGGAAGGCTCTTGTTTTACCACTAAACTACACCCGCAATCAAAACGTTAGCCAAAGGGGCGACGTTTTTAAATATAACTTATTTTTTTCGGCCTGTCAATCTTAAAAATTTTCCAGTGTTAAACGTCTTTGATATTGTCATATTGTAACGCGTCTGTGAAAATGTCACTATGGAACAGGAGAAAATTGTATTGAACAGAAAAGAATTAAAGCGTTACAAAGTCATTGGTCATTTGATCCAAGGTTATATTACAGGAGGTGAAGCTGCTGAATTGCTCTCATTAAGCACTCGCCAGGTTTATCGCCTAAAAAAACGTGTACTAGAAGAGGGGGAAACTGGAGTTATTCATAAAAATAGAGGGCGTAAACCTGCACATGCACTTTCAAAGGAAAAACGACAACATATACTTGAACTTCACCGGAGCGACAAGTATAAAAACTGTAACGATCATCACTTTGCAGAACTTCTTGAAAAGTATGAAGGGATTACGATTAGTCCTTCTACTGTGCGTAGAATTCGTCAAGAAGCTAATATTAAGCCTAAACGAAAACGTCGACCGTCTAACATTTATCGACCGAGAGAACGTCGCTCACAGGCAGGAATGTTAATTCAAATTGATGGAAGTACGCACCATTGGTTGGAAGAACGACATGAACGCTTTTCATTGATAGCTGCCATTGACGATGCAACAGGAGAGATTGTTGGTGCAACATTCCGCCAACAAGAATACACCGAAGGATATTTCATTATCATGAAACAATTGATCACACAAAAAGGAATCCCAATGGAAATTTATTCCGACCAACATACAATCTTTCGCTCACCTAATGAAAAACAAACCATTGAACAAGAATTAGCTGGTGAACCGATTCCTTTGTCACAATTTGGACAAGCATTAGACGAACTGGGAGTATCCCATATTAAAGCAACGACACCTCAAGCGAAAGGGCGTGTTGAACGGTTATTTGAAACGTTGCAAGATCGCTGGGTTATTGAACTTCGTCTTCGAAATGTTCGTACCATTGATGAAGCGAATCAAGTGTTGCCTGAGCTGGTCAACGAACATAATAAACGATTCGCCGTCAAGCCAAAAGCGGCTGAGAAAGCCTTTGTACCGTTAAACGACAAACAGTCTCTTGACCTTATTTATGTTACCGAGACCAGCGTGTGCTAAACCCTGGAGAAACCATTTCTTATCAAAATAAAACTTACAAAGTCGATCGAAAAGAACGAACTGAAATGATTCCAATGAAAACGAAGGTGGAAATTTGTAGAACACTCAATAACAAGTTATTTTTGTTTTATAAAGGCCATCATTATCCATTAAAAGAAGTGGACAAATCAAAACCACAAGTCGCATCAAAAAAAGAAAAGGCGGGCTCGGAGAAAAAATCTCACAAGCCCGCTGCCAATCATCCTTGGCGACAATACAATCGTACTTCTAGGATAACACAAAAAGTGTAAAAATAGTCATAATTGAAACTAAAAACAATTTCTTCCTTCATTCCTTATAGGCTGAATCGCTTATCTCGTGAATGGAATCAAGGGCGAGCGATAGCGAGGGCTTGCCTTTACCCTTGATGACATGAACGAGATAGCTAACATCACTAATGGGATGAAGGATATTATAAAAGTGACAAAATCACTGACGTTTTACTATGACATTTTCACTGACGTTTGACATCTTAAAAATTTTTCGAGAATTAAAGTAAGTGATTCCATTCCCGTTTTAATTTGTCTAACGCTCTTCTGCGATGAGAACGTTCATTTTTTTCCTCCGTACTCATTTCAGCCATCGTTTTATTCTTTTCAGGAACAAAAAAGATCGGGTCGTAGCCAAAGCCGTTTTCTCCTTTTGGTTTTTCCGTTATGTATCCTGTACATTTTCCTTCAAACACTGTCGTTAATTTTCCTGGAATTGCCACCGCAAGTACACAAATAAATGCTGCCTTACGTTCAGTAAAGGGGATGCCTTCTAATTCAGCTAACACTTTTTTTAAATTGGCTTCATCGCTTTTGTTTTCACCTGCATAACGGGCAGAATAAACACCTGGTCTTCCATTTAGAGCTTCAACTTCAAGACCTGAGTCGTCTGCAATGACAATCTGATTATAATGGCGACTCAACGTTTCTGCTTTCAAAATCGCGTTTTCCTCAAACGTTTCCCCTGTTTCTTCAACATCAATCACTTCGGAAAAATCGTGAAGTGATTTTACAATCACACCTTCGTCTTTAAGCAACTGTTTAAAATCGTTAACTTTCCCTAAATTGGCCGTACCTATCAAAACTGTTTTCATCACACCTTACCCTCTTCTCTACTCTCCGATTAAAGTTACAATATCACCCAGAATCTCTTTTTGGAGATCAATTAATTGTTCTATTCCTATCGTTGCCAACTTCAGCATCTCATCTAATTGCACTGATGAAAAAGTCGCTTCTTCACCGGTTCCCTGAAGTTCAACAAATTCTTTTTTCCCTGTCATGACGACATTTAAATCGACAAGTGCTTGCGAATCTTCAACATAATTTAAATCCAATATTTCACCAATATTTTCAATTACCCCAACTGATGTCGCAGCAAGAAAATCAATAACTGGCATCTTCTCAATCGTATCTTGTTCAAGTAGCTTATGAAAAGCGAGCGTCATGGCAACGAAAGCACCTGTTATTGAGGCCGTACGTGTTCCACCATCGGCTTGAATAACATCACAATCAATCCATAATGTTCGTTCTCCAAACAGATCAAGATTAACGACTGAACGTAACGCTCTTCCAATTAATCGTTGAATTTCCATCGTTCTACCTGATACTTTTCCTTTACTAGATTCACGAATATTTCGCTGTTCGGTTGCACGTGGTAACATCGCATATTCAGCAGTAATCCAGCCTTTTCCTTGACCGCGCAGAAACGGGGGTACCCGTTCTTCAATACTTGCATTACAAATGACTTTCGTATCACCAACTGAAATTAACACTGAACCTTCAGGATGTTTTAAGTAATCTTTATCAATTGTCACAATTCGTAAATCATCTTTATTTCTACCGTCAACTCTCATGAAGTTCCTCCTTCTCTATAAACAGCACATTCCACTACTCGTCATAGACATCTACGTATATCAGAATGATGAAAAAAGAGGCAGCTTCTATCGCTCGCCTCAACGCATTACTCACATTATAAGAAATGTCAATTTGAATCGCAAATAAGTGGAACTGCGCTCCAGTAAAAATAACGTTTGCTTTATCTCCTCAAAAAGGAATTGCATTCGTTACCATCTCTCTCGTTACGGGTTGAGTTAACGGATCACCTGCTTCAGTTAATACGTTCGCTTCACCGTTAACGGAAATTGCTATTTCTTTAATGTCTTGATTTTCAGTGAGCGATAAAACGAGAGAATGTAGTGCCTTATCAGAAATGATTTTTTGGTTGTCCAAAATTGCTTCATTAAAATCTAACGAGAGTCCCCCATTATCGTTTTTTTGAACATTTAAAAGCTCAGCATCTTTCGGAAAGTCAGAAAATAACCCAGACTGTAAACTCGGACCTTCGATAAGTCCATTCACCGTCGCAACAATTTCATCTACACCTTTTGATTGTTGGATTCTTTTTGAAATTGGTACGTAATAACTGTTGTCACCCGATTGTGCTAGAAAATATAATGTGACACCGATACTGTTTGTTACATCTGTTACATTACCAACATCAATATTAATCCCGTCATCACGGCTCACCCCATCTGAAATGGGGGTGCCGTCAACAGGCATACTATCTTGATCATGACCATTAATACGTAGTTTAACTTTATCAACATTTTCAAATTGCGTTAACGTCCACGTTATCGCTTGTAATATTTTTTGTTCATCTTCAGCCTTATATTCTTTAAATTCCTCTGAAAAGTCTGCGATCGCAACTCCATCTTTAATATTGACACCTAAAATTTCTGTCCCTGCTGGTAGCACAGCTTGAAAACCATTAGGTAAAAGCTCAGTCACCGGACCATCTTTCACTAAATATTCAAGCGCTTGCGTCGCTACCTCCTTCGATTCCGGAACAGGTATTTCAAGCGTTTGAGGAGCCACCATCCCGTTCTCATCAATTAAAAACAATTGTCTTTTTACCGTTTCTCCACTAGCACTTTTCTCTTCTGCTTCCTCCCCGCCCTCAGCCTTTTCTCCGGTCTGTCCATCACCTGAAATTCCTTTTTCTCCTTCATCAACATAATTAACATCTTGGGGTGGATCGATATTCACGTTTTTCTCATTTCCATTCGAACCACAACCCGCAATCATTAATAACAAAAGTAAAAATAAAGGTAGAACGAAAGATTGAATACGCTTGCGCATAAGCTTTTCCCTCCCAAGCAAGTTTGTACTATTATCTATACGAGTCCTACTCACTTTTAGACCTTGAAATTTACTTATGACGCAAACGGCTATTTAAAACATTTAAAACATTAACATCTTAATACATCCAATATTTCCCACCATATGTAACAATCTAAGTTACGGTATTTAATCGTTGTCAATCATTTTAAGAATTAAAATGATTGACACCTTAATACGAATGCTTATTTATCGTGGTATAACCGTCTGAAAGGCTCTAACAAATTGCAAAAGTCAAGCGCAAGTTAACGAGTCTACTTATACACTAACCATCAGTGGTGGAATCGATTTGCAGACTAGATACGTTCTGGACACGTGAGCAACGTCTAGTATAATCCACTTTCGGTGAGCGTACACACACTAGTGGAAGTCTTGCTTCATGGTAGTTTAAAAGTATCGAACACGACAGATAACAATATAACAAACTTAAATTTCATTTAAAATTTACGAGATGAAAATAAGGAAATCGACCAACGTATTTTACGGTTCATAAAGTAGAAAGGAATAAGAACACGTGAAAAAGGTACTCGTTGGGTAAGGCTAACAAGTTGATTAGAATGCTCTTACTCGGGTGCTTGAATGTATCGCGTACGTTGTTCTTCCATAAACTGATTAAAATTGTCGTTCTACTGAAAAACTTATTGCATAAAAAAATAACCCCCGAGTGCAAACACAAAAAAAGATTAAGATATTAAACACTCGTGAGTTACTAAAATTTTTCTTTCGCCAAAATAATTTAGACAAGCTATTAAAAAATCAAATCAAAACTCTGGACCTACGTCAATATTTTGGACACAAAAAAGTTAAGTTTTTAGATTGTTCTTTCAAAATATTTATATCAAACTGCTGGGGCTTGAGATGGAGCCTCTGCGGGCAAAATTTCCAAGCCATGGAACCAGCATCATAAAACATTGCTGGCTTGCCAAAAAGGCTATCATGCCCGCCTCTCCATGTAAAGCCGTGCAGTGAATGTATGTTCAAAATTTTCATACGGCATAAGTATATAAATCTTCCACTTCTTGTGGTGTTTTATAACCAATACTACTATGGATTCTTTTGCGGTTGTACGACCTTCAATATATTGAAATAGCGCTATTTTAGCAGATTGAAAATCAAGATAACGAACATGGTTTACTTCTTCTTTCTTTAAAATAGCGTGAAATGATTCGATACAAGCGTTGTCATAAGGACTACCCTTATAACTAAAGGAATGTGTCATGTTCAAT
>NZ_JBEUEL010000026.1:0-4479 GCF_041725775.1 Pueribacillus sp. YX66
TAGCCTAAAAAGCGTACAAAAATAGAGTGCTGAAAATATTGGTGTAAAAGAACAACCGAGAATAACTTGACACATACTATATAAAACAAACAGTTGATCAATAGTGATAAAGTTGGTATTGCTAGGCGAAAAACATGATTTTTAAGCAAAACACGAGAAGTTGTCATTTAAAATAAAGATAGCGGTTAAAGTTTTATGTGAACATCAAGCTAAATTGTCGGAAAATGACTAAGAAATGAGGGGGAAAGTGATCTTGAAAAGAATTTTAATTGGTTGCGGTTTGATTATTTTAATTATTGTAGGGAGTATCGTACTGTTTTTTGGAGTGCGGCAATTTGTCGTTCATCAAGGTGCGAAGAAAATTGATTGGAAGGTGAATGATGAAGAATACATACAGACATTATTAGAGGAAGTATCACTTCAGCATGAAACAAGGTACGTTATTGACGATGCAGTCATATATCTTAAAGAGACAGAACTAAGCAGTGAACCTAAACAGTTTTATTCATTTGATATTGAGAAGTGGAAGAATAGCACTTCGATGGAGCATAAAGCAGGCAGAGTTGGAAAAGTTAGGATTCGACCAGCATTAGATCAATTTTTCGAACAAATAAACTTTAAATCATACGGTCTTCCTGAAGTGTCATTAGAGGCAGGACAGATTGTAATTAAAAAGGATAAAGACGTCCACTCAATCGATGTAGTATCAGAACAGTGGTATTTAACCCACTTTAATCAAGATGCGCTTATTCTTCAATCTTATAAAGGAGAAAGTGGTGCTTATTTTGTTTTCTTTGACGAAGATATTGAAGTAATTCCGTTAAAAGAAAACGCACTTATTAATAATAGTAGCGTGCAAGTATTTGAGGAATTGCTGTTAGCCAACCCAATGATACAAGAAAAGCATAGCCGCTTTTTACCATTCAATTATTCGACAGTTTGGGACAGGAAAAAGAAACAGTTTTACACAATAGATGAGGCTGATTTATTAAGTCAAGATGGTCAGTCCGTTCTATTAAATTATGATCGTGTTCGAGAGGAAAATTATCACTTTTATCTGCTAACGATCGAACATTATATCGAAAAAAACGACAAGCAAAAGATGATAAAAATTCCCGAGGCCGCGATTATCAAAAAATCTACATTACCAGCGTCAGGTTTAGGTGATATCGGTATTTTATCATTCACAAGTGATCGAATCATTTTTGAATCAAATACGCCTAGTTTTATTTTTGGAACAGCAGGAATCGTTAAAGTTAGTGTTGAATTAACGGAGAAAAAACCACATTATTCGATTATTTATATTGAAGAAAATAGGTAATGAAATTGATTAGAAATCGTTATATATCAATCGATTAATTTATCACATCGCAACTTTCCGCAAGCCCCCGTTTCAAGACTTGAGTCGAGGAAGTCTAGAAATGGAGGCAAATGGACGCTAAGTATTTGACTTGATAAGTCTACTAAATTACAAAACATAAAAGTAAAGGGTATTAGATAAAGTCACGGACAAAGGGAGGCGGCTCGATGCAACAAAAGTATTCTTTACTGTAAAATCGCAGGTTAGCATACATGTATTAAAAGTTAAAAAATCCCTTATAAAGTACTGGGTCAGAATATTCTTTCGACTTTAAATTAATGATGTTAAAATTTAACAATAAATTTAGTATGTTAGCAATTCTTATAAGTGGAAAATAAGCAGAGAAGGGAGTAAAACGGACAGGTGACCGAGATAAAGTCTCACCTTTCATATTTAAAAAAATTAACGGCAAAAATATCCGCGACTAATGAATCGTTATTAGAGGTAAAGGGGATTCCTCCGATGTCTGAACATACGAATCTAAACCCAAATGAACAAATGAAAGATGTATTTAATGATTCACAGCGGTTGACAAACAATTTTTGCGTCTGTTTAAGAAAAGATGTAAAGCGTGTTGAATCAATCGGTCAATCGTTTCAAGAACGTGATGAGCATATCGCTAGTCAAATGAACGGTGGTCATCATGCTAGTAAGCCGATTTAGGTTGAGGGATGATAATGGGATCTATAGAAAAGAGTCGAAATCTTTTAAGAGAAATCGGTCAAAATGAGGAAGCTTTAGAAAAAACGTCATTACAATTAAAAAAGTTAGATAATAAATTTATCGAAATTGAATCAATTTTACAACGAGGGAAATATTTAATCCATGAAACTAGTGAAGGCTGGAAAGGCGAACGAGCGAATCGATATTTAAATCAGTCATTCATTAATTACTCTGAACTGAGAAAACAGCTGCAAAGTGAATTACATGAACACCAAGAAAGACTTATAGAGCAAAAAAGTCAGCTAAGGAAAAAAGGGGAATTATTGCAAAAGGCATATGCAGAATTAAAAGCTAAGGAGCAGTGAAGATGGGATTAAAGGTTCATATGCCAGAGGTTCATGAGCAAATACAAGGGATAAATAACATTTTAAACGAAAAAATCAAGTCTGCGGAAAGTGTTTTACAAGCATTAGAGAGCTTTATAAATGATGGTGAATTAATAGGAAAATCTTATCGTTCTGCGCAAATCTACTTTGACGTTACGTATGGAGCGCTAACGAGAGGAATGATTCGTGCAAACGAAGAAATTATTAAAGCGAATCAAAAGTTTATAAGCCAATTTCAAAGCTTAGTTGATCCTTCACCTTTAGCTGTCATTGATGAAGCTCAGCTTCTTATATTAATAGACAAAGTGACTCATTGGCAAAACTTGCTTAAAAACGCAATTTTGGATGGTTTTACCTTTAATCGCCAACATCTAATTCAAGAAATATTTAAAGCAAAACAAATGTTGCAAATGATTGAAGACTTGCGCGTATTTAACGGATTAAGTTTTTATGAATATGCTGAGTACTTATTAATTCAAATAGAAACAGGCTTATTAATGATATCAGACGAAAATTATTGGAATGAAGATACACAGACATATGAATTTACACTAACTGATATGGAATGGAGTCAAATTTTATCGAAAGATTGGAAATACTCTTTCCTCGATGACGATGAAAAGTTTTCACAACAAATGAAAGAACAGTTCGGCTTTGAAGAGGAAGAAATAAAGCTTATGCTGAAATTAAAAGAGAAATTAAAGGAGAAGTTTCCTGATGCAACACAAGTAGAACTAGATTATTACTTTACACGATTAATAGGTGGTTTTAGTTATGGAGGTCCAGGCTGGAATCGGGATGAAATTAAATGGAAGCAAACAGCAGGATCTCCTTATAACGGAATGAGTGAAGAAGAATTTTTCACAAAGTATTTAGGTTTTTCCAAGAAAGAATACAAGTTGCTGAGGTATAAAAGTCGAATACAAAACCAAATCGTTTCTACACCGGAAAAACTGAGTTGGAAACAGATCGAAAAAGATGGTCAGATTGATATTTATAAGGCAAGTTTGGAAAAAGCGATAGGAAGAAAATTAACGAAAGAGGAGTTTAAGAAATATTGGATTAATCAGTATAATAACATGGTGAATAAAGGAGATTTTTCACATCAACAAATTACAACTTCTTCAATGCTTTACGATGGAAGTTATAGCCTTTTACACAATCTGTATCCAGGAAAAGAGAAAATAGAAGACTTAGCAGGTTGGTTAGGTGATGCCACGTTAGGGGATCCTCCTAGCTTCGGAGATGATGATTATAAGGCAGACTTAGATGCCGAAAATATTAATTATTTAATGAAAACTCATCATTTATCTTATCAAGACGCTGTGAATAAATATTATCAAGAAGTAGGCAAATCCTATACACGGGCAGAGTTATTTCTAAAACATACACCGATTGAAAAAGTTAAAGAACAGGTATTTTCAGAATTGAAAATTAAAGATATGAATGAATTAAAAGAGAAAGCACCTGAAACGTACAACTTTATTCGCAGTCTTGAAGAAAACAAACATGAAATGGGTAGTTACGAATGAAAAAAATAATTTATGTTGTAATAAGTGTCGTTCTGTTATTTATCGGAGGTCATTACGTGTATAAGGCAATAAAAGTAAAAAATGTGTTTGATGAGATGTATTATGCGGAAGTGCAGCCTGTTTCAATGATGTATACATCGACAAGCTTTCAAAATCTTGTATCGGCTCAGGTGTTAGAAAATTTACCTAATACAGTGCGGGAGAATTATTTGCCAAATTTATATCAAGAATCGTATAAAAATGAATCTTTAAAGAGCAACGAAGGTATAAGTATATTTTTTGATAAAAACGAAGAAACAGTTAAGTTTGTAGGTACGCTAGATTATTCAAATGATCCTGCAGGTGAAAAATTTGAAGGGCTACGATTTGCTTATCTATATAGCGTGAATTCTAAGAAATTGATAATCAGTGAAATTGAACTTGTAATCGTATCGAATGAACTTGCTCATAAGGATATTGAAACAAAGGCTCCAGAAGAAATCGCAAAATTTATGAAGAAGCACAATCTAACAGAGGAAGATTTAACAGGGTATCAAGA
>NZ_JBEUEL010000026.1:4688-42845 GCF_041725775.1 Pueribacillus sp. YX66
TAGTTACGAATGAAAAAAATAATTTATGTTGTAATAAGTGTCGTTCTGTTATTTATCGGAGGTCATTACGTGTATAAAGCAATAAAAGTAAAAAATGTGTTTGATGAAATGTATTATGGAAGTACAGCCCATGTCAAAAGTGTAACAGCGACATCAATATCAAGATGAGTGATTAATAAGCATAAGAAGCTGTTTTTTTACTTTGATAATAGAACGGTTAAAAAACAAGTGATCTTTTTCGTGAGAAATTTGAGATTCAAATATCGAATGGAAGTGATGATGATTAAGACAGATTATATTCGCAGTGGCAAATTTATTACTTTTTTGTGGAAGCCGAAAATTTTTTATGCGCAGTTGCGAAACAGCCCTATTATTTTGTTTCCAATTTTGATAGCTTTATGTTTTATCGTTCTTGGAAAGTTATTAGTTTTCGTCTCAATTTATCCGTCGTTTTCATCTATCTCATTAGATGTATTCTCTTTTGGGCTTACGATTAATTTTGTCCTTGTAACTTTTCTCCTCCTTTTCACATCGTTTTACTTTTATGTAGTGTTGATTTTTGCGAAGAACAAACAGTCATTTAAACTGATTTTATCACTCGTTTTGCATGCATATTTAGCTTATCTATATGGATCATTATTTTTATATCTATTTAAAATCTTTTTTATGAATATGGTGGGTGACAGTGGAGGTTTGATAAGCATCATTAATCCCACTTGGTTACTTTATTTCATTTATTTAGGGATGGGATTAAAGTGGGGATTGAGTATTTCAAGCGGTCAGTTTCTCTTCGCTTTCATTTCTTATTTTGTCTTAATTGTAATTGTGATTGTTTTACTGATTTTACTAGTCGTTTGGCTCTTCATCATGTTAATTAGTGGTATAAGTGAATCAATCCCCCAATTATTCCAGCTATTTTTTGGACATTAAGTTATTTTCGGTCAACAGTCAAGTAATGATATGTGACGGACGTTTGAAGCAGGTTTAATCTTTGCTACGTTCATTAGTGTCGTTAAACTGATGATGCGAAAGCAGAAAAGTTTACAAAGAAAGCGGTAGAAGTTGTATCGTTATTAAATAATCAGAGCTATGAGGATGTCTATGCCGGTTTGATGTAGAGAAAGAGAAGGGTTGTTAATAGAGGGAATGGAAGAACTTACACCTGTCTTTGAGCATCAATAGTATTCAAAAATGTCCAATCCAGCATGCACAATATGCTTTTCAGTGGGTTGCTTTTGGTATATAGACGCACTTTTTAGAGATTGATATTATAAATGTAATGTGTTTTTCCCATCAAAGTCATGTTAAACATGACTCTATTGATAAGAAAGCTTCGACTTTACGTTCTTGGGTTGAAGCTTTTATAATGCTGAGCAAACTGGCAGAAAGGATGAGTTGGGCTGAGAATAAAGCATGTTTTTTTAATGCTATTAACTTTTACTTTACTATTGTGATGTTAGTCGTATTTATCTTTTTCGTTCGACCTGTTTTGATAGAAAAACGACTAGAATCTTCTGTGATTCATGATTTAGAAGCGGCCTATCAGTTTCCGTTAGATCAAATTGAAGTAATTTCAATCAAAGAAAAAGACGATCCGTATAAGTATAAACTACTTGGAATTGATAAAATTTTTACTGGAAAAGATTATACAGTTAAAATGAAAGTGAACGAAGACATTCCGATCATTGTCGAAGGTTCCATCAATACGAGGAAACGAGTGTTGCAAGGAAATAATTATATTCAAAACAAGCACGAAGCGCTCGTACAACAAGATCATACGTACCAACAGGAAATCGAAGACATCCGTAATATGCACGTTGAAATAATCGGTGTCGATGAAGAGCACTACTATAAAACATATCACAAAGGAATGCGTACGTTACTTTTTTACTTAGACGTTCAAGATCGTCATGTTGACGCAGATGAATTAATGCGCAGCTTACATAGGCTAGCTGAACTGATTTTAGAATATATTGAAACTGATATTGCATTAAATTTACAATTTTCGATTTTAGAGTATCAAGGAGATCAATTTGAGCGGGAAGAAATTCAAGTGAAAATATATGATGAACAACAAAAAAACGTACTAAAAGGGTTTGAACGGCAACTTCAACAAGTTCGCTCACTTCACGTAATTGATGAAAAACTCATCCAAGAACTTGAAACTTTCGGAACGGATATTTTTACGTCATTGCTTTATCCTTCAAAATCTAGTCGTCATAACACCGTATATGAACATCACTTCGGTTTAACGATGGACGAAGAATTTTCAGAGAAAACAATACCGAAAGTCATCGACATGTTAAAAGAAAAGGGATTAGGGGAATCATACATTTTTTTATACTATTCAAATGGCCGAACACATTCATGTAAAGTGGGAGAGATTCAAAAGGTAGAAGACTTTAATGATTGTTTATCACGTGATGAATCGTGGGTATATTAGTTTGTTACAGTTCAATGCAAAAAGCGCTTTTATTTGTGGCGGTCAATTCAAAATAATGTTCAATTAGCAAACGTTTGAACATTTCGATTTAAAAAATAGAAATAATGAAAGACGCCATAGAAAAGAGGAGGTAATGAAGTGTTTTTAACGTATTTGCGTTCAGATTGACAAAAAAAGATTCTCCCAAACTAGGGGGAATCTTTTCACTTTTTATACGGCTAGTCCATTCATATAAAAAATTGTCAAGTTCTCGTAATCAGCTATTAGCCCTAACTATTGACGTGCCTCCATACTATTTAAAGTGTTTTAAAAATTCGATTCCATACTTCCGATGGAACCATCCCATTAGCTTCTACTGTACCATCTCTTTTTAAGCGGATTTCCAGACGATCAGGAACGTTTGTTAACGTTTTTTGCAGTGATTTATAACGATCAGTTAAAAAATGAAAACGTTGGTTAGTAGAACCGACCCAAGGTCTATTTTTATCGGGTTGATCCTGTTCAAATGGACCATCAATTAACAAATCAGTAACGCGATATAGCGCTTTCCATTCAGGCTTATTTTGCTTTTCTATTTGTTCAATATAGTAGCCTGTAAAAGTCATTACACTTAATCCAATCGATTGAGCACGTTTGCCAATTTCCGCTAATGCAGTTGCTTGTTCAAATGGTTCGCCCCCAAGAAAGGTAATCCCTTCGGTTTGATGCTTTTGTTTGCAGAATACAATTTTGTTCCAAAGTTCATCAACTGTTATCCTTGTTCCGTTCTTGGGGTTCCAAGTCCAAGGAACTCCGCAACCTTTGCAATGGATGGGGCAGCCTTGAACCCAAATGCAGGAACGGCGACCAGGACCTTCTGCTGTTGTCAACGGTAAAAAACGGTGCAATTGAATAATCATTAGTAGTCGACGATCCTTCCAGAGTGAGGAGTTCTGCTTGGATTATGCTCGCGGTCAGCCTTGGTTGCGTTAAAAGTGATCCTATCTTTTATGTTAGCAACGATATGGGGTGGTAGATTCGTCTCTTGCATAAAGTGTATAAGCGAATGAAAAGAACCGAGTTTCTTTCGTATATTCACAATTTGTTTTGCGAATGATTCATCAAGATCTAGTTGATTACAAATCTCGGTTACAGAAGCATGATTCAAATTTACGCTTTTATTTTGTCTGTCAAACTCATCATTGTGAGAGAAAATAAGAAATTCCTTTGCATCTTCTAAAATATGTTGTTTGACGCCGATCGACTCAATGAGATGAGAAAAAGACCGGTAGTGTCCGATGTCCCTTCGGACTGCAACCATTTTATTTGCTAAAAAAGAATTAATGGACGGCAACTGTTCAAGCTCTTTTGCCGTGGCTTTATTAATGTTCACGATGGTTGGATTCTTTTTTTCCCGTTGATGAGTGCGAGGAGAGGTCACCGGTGAATGAATGTAGTGAACTGGATGTGCATAAGTTTTTTCGGATAACATATGCAAATATTCATCACGGGCCAAAAATCCATGAATTAGTGCAAAAATCCAACCGAATATTAATAGCCATATCGAAAGATCAGATACGATATGATCGTCCGGATAGAATTCAGTCAGAATAAAAGCTTGGCTAGTGATAATAGAATAAATCACTCCAGCAATAATCCACTTTTTCCGTTTCATTTTTAAACCTATGTATAAAAAGCTTATATACATCGTTAATCCAAACGGAACAAATAACCAGACGAGCCAAATGGAATTTTTGTATTTCCATGCTTTATCGAAAGGTTCTTTCGGTCTCATTTCATTAAATCTCCTTTAATCTTTTCATTCTCTTGAACGACTTCATTGTGCCTCTGCAGTTGCTGTGCTTGTATAAATTCTTCTGTATAAGAGGAATTGATTGTTTTAGCATCCAGCAAATGCTCGATCATTTCAACATAATTTAAACATTGTTCATCGTTCATTCCGATTGTTTTCACTTTTATTTCTCCCGATGAAGTAATTTCAAAACGAATTTTCTTATTCATTTTTGATTACTCCTTTACTTGAAAAGTTAATACGATAGTATCTTCTTCATTTATCTGTTCTGATTCCAATGTAAGCCCTTCTTCTTTAGCACGTTGCAATAATTTTTCGTACGTTTTTTGCTGTACGATTCTTGTATATTCGCTATAAATGTTTTTAATAAATTCTTCCGCATCTTCTGAACGGATCGATTTATCAAAAATAGCACGCAACGTATCATTTTCATATTTTTGAAATAAAATTTGTATGTTCCCTAGTGTTGACTCAAGATTTGCTTCTTTAAAAGATACTGTACATCCGTAGTTAGCTAATGCTTCTTTTAGTATATGTTCATCCTTCATGTGTGTATCTATTTCAAAATAAGCTCCTTCTTCTAATTTTCCATTTATGGCGTATGAAATGGTTGATGAGACTGCGATAGCAACAGGAATTAAGGTTAAAGATAAACTCAATGTAACTTGCCCTCCTTTAAAAGTCTAACATTCTGCCGCCGCGTTTTGAATGAACATCTTGAGCGTAAGGCTCACTTTCTTGTTCACCGTCGAGATCTACACCGTATTCTTTTCGATCATCTGCTAATGTGGCAGCGACTGCACGGACACTTGCCCATTTGCGCAATTCTTTGATTTCTTCTGCTTGTGTAATCGATAATGGAATTGTCTCGGCAATCGCTTTTTTGATGTCATTAACATACAATTCTCGTTCATGATTAAACGCTTCAAATAAAGCATTGATAACAACTTGCTCAATCTCGGCTCCGATAAAACCTTCCGTTTTTTTAGCAAGCATATCATATGTCTCATCATTCATCGGAAAGTTTCCTCTTGCTTTTTTGGAAGTTAGCCGTTTTTCAATGTGGATTTTGAAAATTGCTTTCCTCTCCGAATAAGTTGGCAAATCGACAAAAAAGATTTCGTTAAAACGACCTTTTCTTAAAAATTCAGGTGGCAGCCTTTGAATATCGTTCGCTGTTGCTACAAGAAACACAGGCTTTGTCTTATCTTGCATCCAATTTAAAAAAGTAGCAAAAATTCGTGAAGCAGTGCCGCTGTCTCCAGTAGAATTAGTGCCTGCAAGGCCTTTTTCAATTTCATCGATCCATAATATCGATGGAGCAAGAGCTTCAGCGGTTTCGATTGCTTTGCGCATATTCTCTTCACTGCTTCCGATGATGCCACTGAAAATTCTGCCTATATCTAATTTTAATAAAGGAAGCTTCCATAATGAGCTTACGGCTTTAGCAATTAAACTTTTTCCACAGCCAGGAACACCTGTAATTAGAAGTCCTTTCGGAGCGGGAAGTCCATATTCACTTGCAGAACTCAACCACGTTTTATCACGCTTTATTAACCATCGTTTAATATTTTCTAAGCCTCCGACATCATTTATGCTAGGTTCTTGGGGGATATATTCGAGAATTTCATTTTTCTTTATAATTTGTTGTTTTTCACTCAATACGTGATTAACCGTTTTGATGTCTAGGCGACCATCCATTACGAGTGATAGAGCAAATGCATTTTCAGCTTCTTGGATCGTAAGTCCGAGAGCGGCTTTTATGACACTTTCTTTTTCTTCTTCATTCAGATCAATTGTAATTCTTGGATTATCTTTATTTATTTCGATCATTTGTTCCAACACTTTTTGAATTTCATCATAAGTAGGGAGCCCATAGTCTACCATCATAATATCTTTCTGAAGCTCGAAAGGCAGATGCATTGTCGGTGAAATGAAAATAACATTCTTTGGGACTGGATCGTTCTCTATAACAGAAACGAGGTCTCTAATTTTACGGATGATAGTATAATCTCGGTTTCTTCCGCTTTCATTAAGGTAAATGTGAAAGTCTTTTAATAAGACGACAGCCGATTCGTCAATTTTTGCAATATAATCCAACGCGGTTAAAGGATCTTTAGTATTCTTGTTTATTTGCTTAAAATCATGAATAAACCCTTCTGTTACCGTCCACGTATAGATGCTTCTAGTCGTTTTAATTAGTTGTTCATCTGAACAAATTTTTTTGATGTCATGTATGACTCGCTCTTCTTCCCACGTTGTAATAGACAAAAAGGCAACTCTGGCTCGTAAATAGTGTGCAAGCTTTTGAGAAAATGGAATGTTAGTAGCCATCTTTGTCGAAATTCCCCCTTCGTTTGCTTTCTTTTCAGTATAGAAGAAAATAAAGGAAATTTCATCTGAATAAATAGAAAAAGACTGTCGAAAAATTTATGACAGTCACGTATAAAAAATGGAAAAGATGTATCGAATATTAGAGTTTGATTGTTGTCAGTTTTGTCAACTTAGGAATTACACAATAAGTAATGCCGGCGACTCGTGATTGTAATGATGAGTTAATTTCAGTTATTTTCTATATATGTTGCATAATAAATAATTATGAATGAAAATACAATTGTAAAAGCGAAGGTAAAAAATTTGTTTTTCTTCGCTTCCTTTTATAGTTTAGTTGTCTTGCTTTGCTTTCACGAGTGGTAGTTCAACGGTACGTGGATTGTTTTCAATGTGAGGTTTGAGATACGCTTCCCTCACTTCATGCCTCATCCAGCCCATCAGCCCAAGTACGATGACAAATGAAATGAGTGCGCCCATAAACGCACGATGTGAATCTTTGCTATCCGCCATATATAAGAATAGAAGTAAAATGAACGTAGCAATAAGCGAACTGATGAGTAAAATGGTTGATAACCAATCGCCTCCCATATAAAGAAGCTTGATCTCGCGTTCGAGAGAGAAGAGCACGAGCGCACCTGCAACAAATTGAATAAATGTAATCCAAATGGTTGCCTTAACACCGAGTCTCCGTATAAAATGATCAAGTTTGTCTTCTTGATAATCTGGTTTTTTCTTTTTTTGCCGCCGCATTTTCCATGTGTAAAAAAGAGCAGCATACAAGCCTCCGCCTGCAAAGCTAGCTAAAATAAAGTGAAAATACCTTTGCCAAATTTGCGGGTAGTAGAAAAGAGAATGAAAGAATCCGTTTGCTCGTATCCACTTTTCAGGATAAAGCATCGATACGACATTTACGATGAAAATAAGCGGTACGAACAATAAAATTAACGTTGCTGCAATTCCGATAGCAAGATGAAACATTTTCTTATTTTCAAGTTTGTCCCAAAGGAATTTGTAAGCATAGAGTAGCAAAAAAGCGGAAATCAATAAAATAATAATGCTTAGCCATGCTTTGCCAATAAGTATCGTTGATGAGTAAAAATATTGTGTGTATAGCACGCTGATTAATAGAAGTGGTCCAACTCCAAGCACAACAGCGATACTTTTATGAATCGATGCATGGTAGGAAAAGATTTGTGCGATGCGATCATAAAAGCTAGATTTCTTTCGCATCCCGATTCCTTCGAAAACGACTGCCCCCGATGCAAGAGCAATCGTAATATTGACGAAAATAATGTGTAGCAAAAAACTGGCAATGAGCAGTACTGCAAAGAAACTTAAATTTCCGGGTATCTGAAGCTGAATGTCAGAAGGGATCGGCATTGAATGTGAACCATTCATTTACTTTTCTCCTTTCGTTAACGATGTCTTGTTTTCCTCATTGACAACGGTATACAAATAATGGCTTAATGCTTCCAACTCTTCTTCCGTTCCGACAAACGGAGGCATGACAGGCCTAGCATTATGCATCCCTGGAATAAATTGCTGAATCGTATCTTCAGTCCAGCCGTCTAACCGTTTTACTAATGCGCGTTTGGAACGCCAGCCATTTATCGTATGGCATTCTAAACATTGACCGCGATAGACTTCTTCTCCGGCTTCATATTTGTTGTCTTCCGTAATTTCTCTATTTTTTGCAAAAGTAGAGTACGCCAGAACGCCGTTTTCATTGTATTTTTCAACATCTTTTTCAAGGATGCCATTTGCATACATATAGTCATAGATAATGAAGGGCTTTCGGACGGATTCACGCACAAATTCAAATTCCGCGATAAATCCGAACGAAGCGCCTAAAACGGCTAAAGATAAAACGAAGGGCAATGTTTTCGGTTTGACAGTCGCCCAAAAAATAAAGATTAAAATGATCGCAAAGCCAGTGATATTGATAATGTTAAACATTTGTTCACTCATTCCAGTTGAATAAACAACGAGTTCATAGGCTTCTTCTGGAATTGAGTATAAGTACCACATGCCAGTAACGAGTACTCCAGCAAATGCGATTGCCGACCAAAAAGAAAAAATTCGAAAAATTTCACTTCTCAACGTTTCGTCTTTCACGCGCCATCTGACAAAAAAGCCTATGATCGCGATCGCTAAAAGAAGCGCTAAAAATGTTCGAAATCCTAATGAAGGCAAGTACGTTGGATTAAGGAATGCATGCCAAAAGGAAAATGTTTCTGTCCAACGACCGGGAGTGAGTTTTGCAGCAAGAATTCCTGTAATAATCGCAGCCGTAATCCATGAAAAAATTGCCAACGCTATCCCCATGCGAATATGCGTAGGCTTTTTAGTTCGGTCTTTAAATGTGTCCCACGTATGGTAATACATAATTAAGAGGATAACTTCAGTAATAAATACAATCCATTCTGCTGTCCAAGCCCAAAAGAAAATCCTCAGAAGTGCACCGATTGAATCAGGTTGGATGACTGTCGTTGAAAACCAAATGCCAACTCCAGTCATCGCTCCAACTGTTGTCGTAATAATCAATACCCACTTCGCCATTTTTCGGGCGAAAGCATCAAGTTTTTCATTCCTTGTGTTATAACCGACGTATTCAGCAGTAACCATTAATGTCGAAGCTCCAATTGCAACACCGTGGCTAACGATAACATGAATGATGGCAATCAAAGCGATCACCGTTCCATTTCCAAACCACGGAAATTCAATACTAGGAAAATTCACTTTTGTGTCCCCCCAAAACGGTTTTATTTTTCCGAGTGAGTGTTCAAAAACTCGAAGTCTAAAAATGAAAAACAGAACGTTGAGTAATGATGATTTTTCTTGAACCTTCACTTACTGTAATGGTACGCAAACAATGTGAAAGAACGATGTAAGGAGTGTGAAATTGGTGTGTAAAAACGAGGGTGTCATAAGAACGTTAAATAGATTCCATCAAAAGTTCATAGAAATTTCTTATAAATTTTACGAATGATAAAACTGTTGTAAGTTTGCGATTGATTTGCTCTAGCTTAGGGTAATGTATTGATAAAGAGTAAATTAAAGAACGAGGGGAAATCAAATGCGGAAACTATACTTACATTCTTTGTTGCTATTAGGAATTGCCATGGTTGTCATTGGAGTCTGGTGCTTGTTCAACCCTACAACATCACTCAGGGTACTAACATTAACAATTGGAATTATTCTCATTTTGAATGGAATAAATAATGTGATTTCATATTTTCAGTGGAAAAAAATATGGCGACCTTCTCGTTGGATCTTAATTGATGGCATTTTTTCTTTTATTATCGGTGGATTAATTTTCATGTATACGAATACCGCTGAACGAGTTTTCATTATTATTTTTGCAGCATGGCTACTCGTTTCTTCGATTTTATACAGTCTCATCGCTTTTGCTGTGAGGGGTTTACACGGTTGGATCGTTTTGCTTATGTTAGGAATCATAACAGGACTACTTGCGATTGTTTCTTTTTTCACAAACGCGATTGCGGCTATTTCAGTCGCAATCATGCTAGGGTTATTTTTCATCGCACAAGGGCTCATCTGGATATCATTTTGGCGGTTGGTCAACAAAAGAGTTTGATGAATACTTTTTAGACAGTTCCTTCGTCTTTTCCATTTTAGATACTCTGTTGACACTCCCTCGTTATGAATAAGATACATGTTCTATGGAACGGATCTGACATGCTATGCTATACATAGATTGATTTTGAAGTGGTGATCGCATGAGCATTTTTATTTTTGAAGATGATGTCATTCAAGCTCAACATATGAAGCGACTCGTTGAAGAAATTTGTGAAAGGCACCAGTTGGTATACGATTTTATTGAAGTGACGAGCAAGAGTGAATGTATTATTGAAAAGCTTTCGCATACTACGTATGTCCCGATTTATTTTTTAGATATTGAGATTAAAGGTGAGGAACGTAAAGGTTTACAAGTCGCTCAGTCAATCCGTAAATATGATACGCAAGGGATCATCGTGTTCGTAACGACACACTCTGAGTTTGCCCCGATCTCCTATCAATATATGGTGTCGGCATTAACGTTTATTGATAAGGGGTTGCCTTACGAGGAACGGTATCGGATGTTTGAGCAATGTTTGCTTCATTATGAAGCGCGTAACCAGTCTGAAGTACCAGCTGATGATTTCATTGTAGAAAATATGAATGCGACTGTCCGTATCCCATTTCCATCGATCGAGTATATTACAACAGACGAACCGCATCGCTTAGCATTAGTATCGAAAGATCGAATTATTCATTTTTATGGCACGCTCAAAGAAATTGAAACATTGGACGAACGTTTATTGCGCTGTCACCAATCTTACCTCGTGAACAAAATGCAAATATTGGCTTATGACACATTAGAAAAAGCACTTATTTTAAAAAGTGGAAAACAAATACCAGTTTCACGTCGTTTAGCGAACAAAGTACGCCGAATCGTAAAGGATGAACGGTGATGTTTATTTATGATCTTGTCGCCATTATGTTTATTGGCATGAGCCACGTATTATTATACATTCAATTAATTCGTTATGATCGTTTGTCTTATATGATGGTTTTTGTATTAAGCATCGTTTTTACGATTTTGTTAGGCATCGTCGTCACCGTAACCGGTTATCCTGAGTTGAACATGATGATGCTCCTTTTTTTATTGAGTTTGGGCTTGTTGAAGGACAAGCTGACATTGACACAAAACGTTTATTTCGCTTTAGTGAGCATGGTCCTCATTACGTTAGTGAAGCTCGTATTGATGGAACTAGGTATAAAACTGTTTATGCTTTCGCCGTTGAATTTGTATATATGGACAGGAAGTGTCATCCATCTTCTTGTGTCCATGATCATTTTCATAAGCATTATTTTATGGCGTAAATCAATTCAGAGACTTGCTCAGTACATTGTTGACAGTCCCCTTTATTATATAAGTTATGTTTTGCTAATCGTTGGACTCATTGTAGGACTTATTTTAACGACGCCGTCTACTGCATTATTATCTTCTTTACACGAACAGTACGGGCAAGCAAGTTATATTGTAGCATTTATATTATTTTTTCTTTTGCTTCTTATTGTACTGATCGGTTCACATTTGACGAAGGAAAGATTAGTAGAAGAACATGAGGAACGTTTGGAAAAGGCACATCGAGATTATGTCGAAAAATTAGAACTGCTGCATGATGAATTGGCGAGCTTTCGTCACGATTATATGAATGTTTTACTTGCATTAGGTGAAGGCGTGCGTACGAAAAATATCGAGCAAATCGAACAAGTTTATGAAGATGTCATCGCTCCAACTTCAACATTGATCGATAATCATGAGCTAGATATCGTAAAGTTATCGCGGATCGCAATTCCCGAAGTGAAGAGCGTGTTAATCGTAAAATTATTTTCGGCCCAGCAACAACAAGTAAACGTAATGATCGATATACCCGAAACGATTGAAGACGTGGCGATGCCAATGATCGATTTTATTCGGGCAATGACAATCGTTGTTGATAATGCGTTGGAAGAAGCAATTCAAAGTGAAGAAAAAGTTGTCCAATTTGCTTTCTTTGAAATGGAAGAACGTCAATATTTTATCATTCGCAATAGTTGTATGCACGAAACGATGGATTTACAGAAAATTTACGAGAAGCGTTATTCGAGTAAAAAGGAAAACGAAGGATACGGGTTATTTTCATTAAAACGTTTGATTGATAAAACACCAAATGCCACGTTAGAGACGGAGTTTGTTGCGCCTTATTTTACGCAAACACTCATATTAAAAAAGTGATAACCAATTATGCCGAAAAATGTACCGAGTATGAATAACAAGCAGACTTTATGCCGTCGATTTTATATACTTCCGTTAGGGAGTGAACGTGAATGGCTAGTATAATCTTTGCTGTGTTTATTAGTATAGGCCTACCACTAACAGCGCTATTCTACTCACTGTATACGAGACGATTGACCGCATTTTTATTAGGTGTACTAGCATTTGTCAGTTCACAAATTTTTTTGCGCATCCCGCTTTTAGAATATGTAAGCCGACATAGTACTAGCTTTATAATGTTAAAAGCAACTGAGCCACTGTTATTTGCAATTGTGCTCGGTTTATCAGCAGCCATTTTTGAAGAGCTCGCTCGTTATTTCGCAATGCGTTTTTTGATGAAGCGGCGAGATTGGCAAGCAGGCTTTTTGTTTGGAGCGGGACATGGTGGCATTGAAGCAGTGTTATTTGTTGGGATTCCTGCGATTGGTCTGTGCTTTAGTCAAATGGAACTTATCGATAGCGAAATGTATTTTATCGGTGGAATTGAACGTTTTTTTGCCATGATGTTGCACATCGGGCTGTCCATCATTGTTTTGCAAGGTGTTGTTCGAAAGCAGTTTCGTTACATTTTGTATGCCATCGTCATTCACGCACTAGTTGATGCATTAGTTGGTATTTTGCCATTATACGTTCCAAACACTTACGTGCTTTTCGTTTTGGAAGTTATAGTCGCAGTTTTTGCACTCGCAGTTTTCTACTATAGCTTATCGATAAAAAAGAAAGGAGAATGACATTGAAAAGAATGATTTTGATGATGTTAAGTGTCATCGCACTGATTATACTCGTTGCATGCGGAGGGAACAAAGTGGATGATGCAACAGCGGATAAATTTACAGAGAAAGCGGAAGAGGTCGTTACGTTATTAAATGATGGAAATTATGAAGATGTTTATGCCATGTTTAATGAAGAGATGGAGGCAGGCTTACCAGTAGAAGACATGGAAGAACTCACTCCTGTCATCGAACAGTCCGGTGATTTTAAACAAATTGATAAAGCTTCGGTTGAAGAAAAAGATGGCTACTACATCGTTGTTCTCGTCGCGAACTATAGTGAAGAAGACCGTGTGTTCACCATTTCGTTTACAGAGAATGAAGAAATTGGTGGGTTGTTTATACAGTAACAATAGACATTATCCTTTCTCGAATGCTCGGGAAAGGATTTTTAAATTTTATGAAATTAGATCGTGATCGAGTTGATCGAGAAGGGAAGGTTCAAATGATGACTCTGAAAGAGCTTAGATTTGTAGGTGTCCCATTGGGAAAAATCTTTACAACTGATTTCATAGCACATTTTCACGTTCGTGTCTTTTTTTGTGAAGTATTTTTTGGATATGCGTTAGCGGCTAGTCTTTATATTTGTCAAATTTTTTATAAGAAAATTTGGCAATTTGTCGAACGTTTCACGAAGGATGTTTATTTCATTTTTAGACGGTAATAAAACTAATGAAAGATTAAAAACGAAGGAGGAAAAAAAGATGAACTCGATTCAACGTTGGAATTCCAATGATCGACCATTGAAAAAATTGAGAGAGGAATTGGATGGAGTGTTTCAGCGTTTTTTTGACGAGCCTTTTTTTTCAAGTGTTTCGTTATGGGACAAGCAATCGACCTTTATGCCTGCTTGTAACATTAAAGAGAAAAAGAATCGCTACATCGTCGAAGTTGAAATCCCTGGAGTTGATCCTGATGATGTCGAAATTGAAATTAATGGGAACGTCATGACCATTCAAGGTGAAAAGAAAGAAGAGGTGACGACAGAAGATCAAGATGAACAAATGCAAGTGATTGAACATCGTTATGGATCGTTTTATCGTTCGTTCACTTTACCTGATAACATTCAAACGGATAATATTAGTGCAGATAACAAAAATGGCATCCTCTACATTACACTTCCGAAAGAAAAAGAAAGCAAAATCCGTCGGATTAAAATTGGAAAGCGTTAATAATGAAAATTTAAACATCCTTAGGAACGTGTGTATATTACCTAAGGATGTTTTTTCTTCATAGCTTATGAATGCGTAGAAAAAGTGAGGTTTCAATGAAAAAAGTTTATATTCATTCTTTATTACTATTAGGAATCGGAATGATTATCCTTGGAGTTTGGAGTCTCAAGTCGTTTCTCTCCACCTCTCGACATAGTTTGCTTTTATAGCTTTTTAGTAACCTTTTTTCCTTATTTTAAGCCAATTGAGTTTTTAAACTGCTCTAATGTTGTATCATAACTTACTCTGACTCTTTTTAGTTCATAAGGGGAATCCTTAGTATTCGCGATGCCTGGTCTTGTTGTTACTGCATAATCATAGTATTTTTTTGTTTCTTCAATAACGGTATCATTGTAAGCTCCGTATGGGTAGGCTAATGTCGTAACTTTTTTTCCAGTGATATTTTCCAACATTTTTTTGCTTTCATTTAATTGATAAGTTAAGTTAATGCGATGCGCAATTTCATTATCATTAAAATGCGGGTGAGTCATCGTATGAGATTGAATAGAAATTATTCCTGACTCATTTATTTCTGAAATTTGCTCTTGAGATAAAAAGCCCTCCGAATTAATTCTTGAACCTATGATGAAGAATGTTGCTTTTGATTGGAAGTTATCATCATTAAGCTCTTTTAAAATCTCGTATGCAATCATATTATTTTCTCGTCCGTCGTCAAATGTAATAATAATAGGGTTTTTAATCTTTTCGATGTTTGGAATCTCATCAAAATGAATAGGTGTATACCCTTTAGATTTTAATAACTCCATTTGCTCTTTAAAGTTCTCTTCTTTTACGAACAAACCATATTGTGACGGCGAAGGGTTATCACCAACTTGATGATACATCAAGATCGGTAGATGAAATCCTAGTTCTTCTTTGGGTTGCTTTTTAGCAGGCAGATCTCCTACATCATTAACATGAATATAACCGGTTCTAGCCTTTCCTTTTACGTACACTGTCGCTTCATACCAATAATCATTATACGGTCTAAATTGTAATAGATGACCTAGGTTATAACTTTTTAGCCTAGTAGAGCTTCTAGACGTTTGACTGTATACATGTGTTGGATTTGCTAAAGCATGAGCTTTAAGTTTAGGCGCGTGTGGACTCACGTCACTAGAATGAATAAATCCAGAGTGTGCTTTTCCATTTACATACACTGTTGCACGGAACCAATTATTATTATGTGATCGAAAGTGAAGTAAATGTCCTTTTTTGTAACGCTTTAATATTTTGGAATTACGAGAAGTGTCACTATATACTGCAGTTGAATTAGCTAAGGCATAGCCTTTTAAACTACTTTTTAAATCAGGGTTTATATCATGTTTAAAAATGTAGCCCGTTTGCGGCTTTCCTTTCACATATACCGTCGCTTCATACCAATTGTTGGAAAACGTACGAAACTTAAGAATATGACCATATTTATAGCTTTTTAGGGCTTTCGAGTCTTTCGATGCTAGTGAATAGACTCGCGTAGGTTGCTTTATACCGACTCCATTTAAAGCTTGTTGCTTCTCTATAGTCGGCTCAACGTCTGTAATTGGAATATATCCTGTTTGTGCTTTTCCATTTATATACACCGTTGCTTCAAACCAGCTTTTTGAAAACGTTCGATATCGCAAAATTTGACCATGCTTATAGCTTTTAAGGATCTTTGAATCTTTAGAAGCAAGTGAATAGACTCGAGTAGGTTTTTTGATGCCTACCCCCTTCAAGTTTTGTTTTTCGGTAATTTGTTCAACGTCTTTTGCTGCAATATATCCAGTATGCTTAGTGCCTTTTACATATACTGTTGCTTCAAACCAATTTTTTGAAAACGTACGGTACCGTAAAACTTGACCAGCCCTATAGGTTTTAAGAACTTTTGAATCAGCGGATGCTCGCGAATATACTTTTGTTGGTTTTCTTATTCCTATACCTTCAGTCATGCGTTGTTCTGTTGCAACCGTTTCAACATCTTTAGCTGCAATATATCCAGTATGCCTTGCTCCGTTTACATATACGGTTGCAATATACCAGTTTTTATTATAACCCCGGTATTCTAAGACGCTTCCTTTGTTATAACTTTTCAAGACTTTTGATTGTTCATCTGTCGAACTGAATACATTCGTTTTATTTAGTGCAATGCCTCTTACATTTGGTGCTCCGCTATGTTCCCCGACATCACTTTTATGTATATAGCCTCTATACGCTATGCCATTTATATAAACAGTTGCTACATACCAGTCAGAAGAATAGGGATAAAATACAAGAGAATGGTTATAGTTGTATTTTTTTAGAACAATTGCTTCTCTTGAAGGATTAGCGTAAACAGAAATAGGCTGTTTCAGGGCATACCCTTGTAGTCGTTCCCCTGATAATTCCTCAGTGTTAATAAATTTTTCTAAATCAGCACGACTTAATTCTTCAGCACTAGCATAATTAGATTGTAAAAAAAATGACAAAGACAGGACGATAATCATCGAAACTACTAAGCGTTTAGAACGAAACATTATGTCTTTACCCCCATAAAAACACTAATATAATATATATGACTCACATCAATGTTACTAGATATTATAGCAGTTAATTTTATGAACCGTTAGCAAAATATTAAAATTATGGGAATAAATAATGAAAACTTTTATTTATCATGATGTTAGACAGTCTTAATTAACTACATTGAAAGTATTATCTAAAGACTTTAGAGCTAGTTAAAAATGCTGTAATTTCCAATTCACTAGTTAATTCAACTATTAGAAAAAAGAAAAGCCTCTAAAAGAGAAATGAGCAGATAAAAAGAGGGGTTAAGTATCGAAAAGTTTTAATTGAGAAGACAAAAATTAGACCTTAAAAACAAGGTCTAAAGTTTTTTATATCTGTTCTATTTGTAAACATATTTAAGTTTGATGCGTGTAACTGTTTTAAATCGTTTAAGTTGTTTAACACTGTGTATTTTGGTGAATAGGAAAAAAATCGTGTGATAGGATTTATTAACAATTCCTGCAGCATATTGTTTCATTTTCTTCTTATTCTGAATTGGTTGGTAATTTGATGTATCATCAAACCAAAGTAATTGAACTAAAAGGCAAATATGGATGCTCCATTTCAATAGATTCGCTTTGTGAACCGACATTCTTTTGATTGACCGAACTAGCCCTTCTCCATTCGTGATTTAGTCAACTTTTACGTCATGAATTGCTATTAAAACACCATCATTTGTCATTTGGATAGTTATTTCTTAAAGCATATGCTCGCTTGTAGTTAGTGTGTAATGAATAGCACCACAGTGGGGAAAAATTCAACTAATCGTTACTAAAAAGTTGATGTTAAAGCATAGATACATACTTATTGTTCTAGCAATTTTTTTTGTCGGTTTAGTGCGTCTAAACGGTATTGTTCTTTTTCTTTCTTTTTCATTTTTTTAAATGTATTTAAAAACTTCTCGTATTTTGGAATAATTTCTTCAACGGTTCCGAAATCTTTCACCATTCCATATTCGAGCCATAAAATTTTATCACAAAACTGTTTCATTTGTCCGATAGAATGGCTAACGAAGATCATCGTTTTTCCTTTTTCTTTAAACTCTTTCATTTTTGCAAGGCTTTTTTCGGCAAATGCTTTATCACCTACAGAGAGTGCTTCATCTATAATTAAAATGTCAGGGTCAATATTTACCGAAATGGCAAAACCAAGTCGGGATCTCATTCCACTAGAATACGACTTTACTGGCTGGTCGATAAAATGTTCGAGCTCTGAAAATTCGATAATATCAGGTTCTAGTGCCTTGATTTCTTCTTTGCTGAAACCGAGCATCAAAAGTTTTAACTCAATATTATCTCGTCCTGTTAAATCGCCCTTTAGACCAGCGGCAACAGCGATTAAAGCTACCTCTCCATTTACTTTAACTGTACCAGAAGTCTCAGGAACAATGCCCGCTATAATGTTAGCCAGTGTTGATTTTCCAGAACCGTTAATTCCAACAAAGCCGACGACGTCACCGCGTTCAGCTTCAAAGTTGACTCTCGTTAAGGCATAGAAATCATCACCATACTCTCTAGGTAAAAGCAAATCAAAAAGACGTTCTTTCGTGTTTTTATAAAGCTTGTACTTTTTAGTTATATTTTTAGCGATTATCGCTTTATTCATAAGTATCACCGATTATAAGTAATCAATAAAATGTTTTCTAAATTTCATATGCAACGCTGATCCGATTAGAAATAAAACGATGGTAATTGCCCAGAAATAAAGAGTATATTTCCAATGAGCGATAAAATACCATTCTAAGCCAAAGAAAGCAGAACGATATCCTTCAATTAAATAATATAGAGGATTTAATTTTAATATAAATTGTACTTTTTCACTTAACACTGTCATTTGCCAAAGAATGGGTGATAGATAAAGCAACATGCGTAATGTTGAATTTAAAAACATGTGCACATCTCGAATGATCGTTGACAGAGTAGACGTAATAAGTGAAATGGCAAAGATTAAACAAAACGATGCAATAATAAAATAAAGTACTTGAATAAAGTAAATAGTTACGAAATAGCCCCCTGATTGAAAGATTAAGAAAGCTATGACTAGTAGTACTAAATGGATGTAAAATTGGGAAAAAATCACGATGTTCGGAATCACACTCATCGGGAAATTCATCTTAGACAACAACCGTAGTCTTGTGTAAATGGATTTTGAACCTTGTATTGTCGATTGATAAAAGAAAGTCCAAAGAATAAATCCACAAAGCAGCCAATAAATGAAAGGAACGTCCATGCCTGGAGCGATCTCAATATCAGCACGTTGCCGAATGCTTCCGAATACAAACCAATAAATTAAAATTTGGATGACCGGATTAATGACTTCCCATGCCATCCCTAAATAATTGTTTTTATTTTTACTTTTCAATTCATATAACGATAGACGTCGGATTAAATAAAAATGGTCGATTTGTTCTTTAATGACCGTTATCGCTGATTTCATAGATCTATTTAAATTCCTTTCAATTCCGTTGATAGGAGGTTTCTCTCTATATTATACGTCATTAAATTATACAAGTAGACTATTGAAAAGACAAATAAAAAAAGGCTAATTTGTATCCGTATTAGCCTATTTTATATATTTTCTTTAAATATGCTATCTATCACTCGTTTGCATGCAGAACCATCTTCAAGAGAACAAAATTTCTCATAAAATGCTTCCATTTCATAAGTTTTAGCATAGTCATCTAAGTTTACTTTTTTGATTTTGCTTATTAACTCTTCCGTTGTTTTCACTAATGGCCCAGGTGCGTTTTTTTCAAAATCAAAATAAAAACCACGAAGTTTGTCGCGATAATCATTAAGATCATATACAAAGAAAATCATCGGGCGCTTCAAATTGGCATAATCAAAGAAAACAGAAGAGTAGTCGGTGATGAGCAAATCTGATACTAAATATAACTCTCGAATATCGCTGTAATGTGAATGATCAAATACAAAGTCTTTATAACCCGACAAATCAAGTTCGTCAGCAATTAAATAATGCAATCTTAATAGGATGATATAGTCGTCACTAAGTTCACTTTTTAACTGGTTAAGATCGAGTTGAATGTCAAATTTATATTTTCCTTTTGCATAATAATGATTGTCTCGCCAAGTTGGAGCGTATAGAATAATTTTTTTATTCAATGGAAGAGATAATTTTCGTTTGATGTCATCGATAATTTCTTCACGGTTGTTTTTTATTAAAAAATCATTTCTTGGATACCCTGACTCAATGATTTGCTTTTCATATCCGAATGCACGTCGGAAGATTTCGGTTGAATATGGATTAGGGGAAATTAAGTAATCCCATTTTTTTGCCTCTTTTAAGAAGTTTTCAATGTATTTTTCTGCGTTCGTAGCTGGCATATGCACTTCTTCCATATCAGCCGCTAATTTTTTAAGTGGTGTACCATGCCACGTTTGAACATAAGCTGTTCGCTTCGGCTTTGGTAGCCATAATGGCAAACGACTATTTGTAATCCAATATTTCGCTCTTGGCATGAGAAAGAGCCATTTTAAAGTAAACCGCTGAACAGTATTTACGTCTAAATCAGTAAATTTATGAGAATGTTTTCGATTAACACTCCAATACATTTTATAGTTCATATCGTTTTCTTTGATGTATTCGTATAGCGCTCTTGGACTGCAACTGAATTGTTTGCCATGAAAGCTTTCGAACATAATCATGTTCTTTTTTGGAAGAAATCCAATCAAAGAAAATACTCGTTGATAAACATGTAAAACCCATTTGCTTCTTCTTATTTTCACCAATTTTCTTTTCGTTTCTTTGATTAGCCCGCTTTTAAAGTCGTATGTTGAAACTGTTAAGCTTAAATATTTTGCTTTTTTTGTAGGTTGAGCATTAATTTTGATCTTTCCAATGGTTGTATAAGAGAACTGCTTTTTTAACTTTAATTCTCGATTTTGTTGATTCCAACGCAGTCGCTCGCTTCTTAATGTTTCGGTTTGACCGTTCTTTTCAATATCCAGTTCTAGAAAAAACTTAAAAGCTGTTTTTTCGTTTTTGGAGCATCGCTTGTGAAGATTGATGTTACAGCTAAATTCAATAATAGAAGGAGCTGTTGCTCTTCGACGTATATTCATCAATGGAATTTGAACGTCTTCATTATTTTGATTGTTCGTGACGACGAGCTGCGCTTTAATTAATTTATTGTTAGATGATTCGGTGAGTGGAGGGAAGTGAAAATAACCTTCTAAACAAATATTTTGTTTTGTTATTGTTACGTTCGTAATCGCAGCGAGCACATTTGGATAGCTTAAAACAAATGATAAATTTGAATGTCTTGTTCGAAATGGATAAAACATTCTCGTATTATTATGCTTTAAAATTGTGAATAGGTTAAGTTCATTATCTGTTGTTTTGATTCGAAATTTCAACTCTTCGCCCTGAAGATTAGTATAAAAGTATAAGTCCCAAATTTGCTTTTCCGCTTTTAAAAGCAGGGAAGGGGGCGGGATAACGGTCACTTTAAAGATGACATATTTGTTAGTAAGCATATGAGTGTTTGATTCAAGACTGATCTGTTTCCTGCCATTACGCTGCTTTAAAAAAAAGCTGTATTCATTGCTGCCCGAAACCGTTTTTCTGCGTATTGGGATAAGTATTTGAAATGATGTTTTATTTTTCGTTATTGATATAGCACTCATATCATTTAAATTTGCTTGAGTCATAAAGCTCCTAGTCCTTCCGACAATTTAATTCCTCTTTTATGACATGGTATATCCAAAAAAATACAGAATTAATCCAAAAGTTATAAATAAGTATTAGTTTGGAAATGATGAATGATGCTTTTGTTTTAACTTAAGGAGGAGCATTCATGGGAATCATTCGCCAATTTATACCGACGTTTAATCGAGAAGAACTTTTGTTGCGAAAAGCTCAATATAATCAAGACGGGTATTATGTCCACCATACAAAAAGAATAGAAAATCCATTAGTTACTGTGATCTTGCCAGTATACAATGCAGAAAAGACATTGAAGAAAACGATCGATTCTGTTATTCGCCAAACGATCGGGTTTAAGAATATTGAACTCATTATTATCGATGATCGTTCGACCGATCGTTCCAGAACGATCATTTTGTCTTATGCGCGACTGTACCCGAATATTGTTCCTGTTTTTTTCAGAAAAAATAATGGCTCGCCAGCAATACCAAGAAATATCGGGATTCAATTGGCAAAAGGTGAATATATGATGTTTATTGATTCGGATGATTGGCTAACTCCAAATGGAATTGAGGTTTTATATAAAATATTAAAGAAGACAGGGGACCATTATGCGATTGGCAGAACGATTAAGGTGGAAGACAATAAATATGCAATTACAGGTGAATACAATAGTTGCGAAGAGCGTGAATCGATTCATCCGTGCACAATTCCTCATGTATTTCAACATTTAGGACCGACGGCTAGAATGATGAGAACACAATTTGTAAGAGAGAATAAGTGCAAATTTCCAAATATGCGTTATGCGGAAGACAAACAATTTTTTATTGATGTACTAACAAATTGTCCTTCCATCTCGACAACGAAAGAAGTCGTATATTATGTCAATCGAAACAAAGATAATAAGAGCCTAGTTTCAAGAACGTCGATTTTTGAAAAAACAGATACAAATATAGCGGTTATAAATTATGTGATTAGCAAAAATTTACCCGAGCAAATTGAAAGAATGGTGTTAAATCGTTTATATGAGTTTGATTGTATTACGAGGTTATTCAATCGACAACATTTCTTAAAATCGAGACAAAAAGAGAAGTACTTTCAAAAGTTCGCGGAAGTGCTAAACACAACGACACAATTACGTTATGATTTTACGGAAAACTTTTTTGAACCGTGGCATAAAGTTCTAGTTCAACTATTTAAAGAAGAGCGTTACGATGATATCGTTAGCTTAATTCGCTGGAGTATAAAGGAAACTGCTAAGCAAACGATTATTAAAGATGGACTTCCTTATTATCGTCTGCCTTTTGACGATGATTATCAATTGGCGCGGTTGCCTTTATTAGCTGTTTATCATTCTTCTGAGAGGGAGAAAGAGAATGTAAATATCCACTTTCATATATATGGAGATCCAGAGCATAAAATTGACTCACTTATTATTCGTGATCGGGTCAATCATTTAAACGAACGACAGTTTCCGATTGTACAGGAAGACACTCAATTGTATACTGTTTCCATCCCTTATGATGAGTTAGCAAAACTTTCTTCGTCAAGCTATTTGGTGTTTATTCGCTATAACAAATACCGAAATTTAATGATTAAAATGAATACGAGAAACATTATTACTTACCATAATAAAGAATTCGATTTTTACACGACGATAGGGGATAATTACGGGTTGAAAGTGAAGTAGTGTTAATAATTGAAAGTGAAGGTTGTTATTTTACCAATAGTGAAGCATTTTAGGAAAACGAAAAAAACATCAAGTGCTCCAAATTTTTGGAACACTTGATCTTAGTTAACTAAAATATTCAATAATCCCAAGCATAAGCGCTTCTGCAATTTGACTTCTGTAGCTACTTTGCTTTAACTTAGTTGCATCACTCGAATTGTCTATGAATCCTACCTCGACAAGCGCGCTAGGCATTGTTGATTCTCTATTGATGTGTAAGTTTCCATCTTTTACCCCACGGTTACGGGCATTTGTTTTATCTATCAAATGTTTTTGAATACTAGTTGCTAACTGTTCGCTTCTAGTTGGTTCGGGACCTTTGCTGTACCACCATGTTTCGATGCCAGTACCTCCGCCAGCATTTACGTGAATACTGATAAATATATCAGCATTGGACCGGTTTGCTAAATCCGTTCTATCTTTTAACGATGGATAGGTGTCGGATTCTCTAGTCATAATGACTGTAAAACCTTTTTCTTCTAATAGTTTTTTTGTGCGCTGAGCGATATCTAATGTAATATCTTTTTCTCGTAATCCATTGCCGATTGCTCCTGGATCACTTCCGCCATGGCCAGCATCTAATACGATAACTTTACCATTTCGAACGGATACATCGTTTTTATGAAAGTATCCGGTTCTCGCTTTTCCATTTACGTAAACAGTAGCTTCATACCAACTATCAGTATACGTACGATATATAAGGTTACTACCAAATGCATATGTTTTTAGTGTAGTAGAGGACCTTGAAGCGCTACTATAGACTCTTGTTGGTTGTTTAATTGCAAACCCATTAACTCTTTCTTGCTTATCGGTAATGTTTTCTACGTGGTTTTTATGAATGTATCCTGTATGCGCCTTACCATTTACGTAAACAGTAGCTTCATACCAATTTGGTGTAAACGAACGATATTTAAGAACGTGTCCTTGTCGATAGCTTTTTAACGCTCGTGAACGTTTTGACGCTTTGTCGTAAACTCGTGTCGGATTTGCAACACCAATGCCATTTAAAGTAGTAGAAGAAGGAACAGCAGTTTCAACATCAGTGACATTGATATATCCTGTTAAAGGTTTTCCACTAATATAAACGGTTGCCTCATACCAATTCGATGTAAATGAACGATATTTTAATAAGTGACCTTGCTGGTAATTTTTTAGAGCTTTGGCACTCCTTGTTGCGCTAGCAAATACTCGAGTCGGGTTGGCAATTCCAATACCGTGTAATTGTTGCGAATCCAATGTTGCCGTTTCTACATCGTTTTTGTGAATATATCCAATATGTGCTTTTCCATTAATATAAACGGTAGCCTCATACCAATTGGAATTATGTGTGCGATAAATTAGAATATGTCCTCGTTTGTATGATTTAAGCACACTTGAAGATTTTGAACGGTCACTATATACAGCTGTAGATGTATTTTTAGCAACACCTTTTAATCGTTCAGCGTTATCTTGAGGAGGCGCATTAGCAACATCAGATGCATGAATATATCCAGTATGTGCTTTTCCATTTACAAATACAGTTGCTTCAAACCAATTGGAAGTAAATGCTCGATATTTTAACCCGTGTCCTTGCCGGTAACCTTTTAGAACACTAGCGTTTCTTGAAGGAGAAGAATAAACTTCTACATATCTAAGCGCAAAACCATGAAGCTGTTTTTGATCTTGAGTAATGACTTCAACATCATCAGCATAAATATAGCCGGATAGTCTTTCTCCGTTAACAATTACAGTTGCTGAATACCATTCTGAATTGTGTGGCTGAAAGAGTAAAATATGTCCTTGGTTATATGATCTCAGTACTTCAGATTTTGTTGACATTTGAGCATATACATGGGTGGTTTGTTTTAAAGCAACTCCACGTAACCGTTCTACTTGGGAAAGTTGTTGAGACTTCTCTTCACTCTTTTTTTGCTCAGTTATTTGCTGTTCTTCCGTATTAGTATCTTCTATTGTTTCCGACTCTTGCGATGAATCTGTATTTCTCGTATTTCTACTAGATTCATTGTCAGGAAGTTCCTTTGGATTTTTTTCAGTATCATCAAGATTATTTTCATTTGTTAAATTTTCACGGTGTAGCCTGAATTCGTCAGCTTCAGCTTTCGGAATAACATACTGTGAATGTACATATCCCGTCACTAACGCATTCTTTTCGTCATCGTGAAAAGAGATTAAAGCCCACTCTTCATGCTCTTCCAGCAACGTAACAAGCGTATCATCTGGAATTTTCTGAAGAACTCGATTAAATGATTCATCCTCGTACAAATCAATTGTTTGTTGGGCAGATTCGTGAAATAAAATAACTTCCTCATTTTGAACTGGTTGAGCAAATGTATACTCAGTGAGTAAATAGAAAGAGGTTACTAGGGTGACTAAAAAAGTAATCTTACTTACAAACTTCATGATGATACCCTCCAGCGAAAAATTACTATTCTATTATTATTTTGTAAATTAAATGTCCTCACGCTCCTTTCTGTATAAATATTATCGGATCTTTCTGGTTTTATTTAAAGGTGAATATTGAAATCCAATGCTTTTTACCTATCGAGATAGGAATTTTAGAAATCGGTTTGTGGATCAACAAAAATCTTCTTTATAACTCTCTTACTTGCATTTCCATCTTCTAAAGAACAAAACTTTGAGTAGAAATCTCTAAATGTGTCAGTGGTCCCGACTTCTGTTATTTCTAGCTCTTGAATTTTAGAAATGAGTTCGTCTGTTGTTTTAATTAGTGGACCAGGTGCATTATTTACAAAGTCAAAGTAAAAGCCTCTCAAATGATCTCGATAGTTTTCAATGTCATACACGAAAAATAGCATCGGTCGTTTTAAGTTCGCGTAATCAAAAAATACAGAAGAGTAATCTGTTATGAGCAAGTCAGACATGAGATACAGTTCACGGATATCGTTATGGTTTGAAAAATCGTAGACGAAATTCTCATAGTTGCTTAAATCAAGATTTTCAGCTACTAGGTAATGTAGTCTTAAAAGGAAAATGTGGCTATCTCCTAAAGCGGACTGTAATTTTTGTAGGTTTAATTGCAAATCAAACTTATATTTTCCTTTTGAATAAAATTGATTGTCTCGCCAAGTGGGAGCATATAGAATGACTTTTTTGTCTAAAGGAAGACCACTTTTTTGTTTTAATTTTGTGATTGTGCCTTCGTTGTTATGATTGATTAAAAAGTCATTTCTAGGGTATCCTGATTCAATGATCGTTTTTTTAAAACCAAAAGCACGTCTAAAAATTTCAGTTGAATAACGATTAGGAGAGATCAAATAATCCCATTTACTTGCTTCATATAGAAAATTTTTTTTATATTTTTCGGTGTTTGTACCAGGCATGTGAACGTGTTCGATATCAACACCTAACTTTTTTAACGGAGTACCGTGCCACGTTTGAACGTAAATCGTTTGTTTTGGCTTCGGAATCCACAGAGGCATCCTACTGTTAACGACCCAATATTTTGCTCTAGTCATTAAAAATAACCATTTAATTGAAAAACGAGTTGCGAATTTAAGATTGTACTTTTTAAAAGTATCAATATGTCTTCTGTCGGCACTCCAATAAAGTGTAAGTTCTGGGTGGTGTTGTTTCAGATATTCGTAAATGGCTCTAGGATTGTCGCTATATGATTTTCCAAAAAAACTTTCAAATATAACAAGTGTATTTTTCTTAGGTAACACTACGCCGAATAGTTTAAATAATTTTTTATATAATCTTGTAAACGTATTTTTGAGCTTTGCTTTAATCATTGCCAATGTTAAATCACGCCAATTTGTGTTGTTTATTTATTATTGTAACCTATCGGACCTTTAAAATCGATCAACAAACTAGTGATTTTAAAACACCGGTAGTCTTTGTAGCTCTTGTTAATAATAGGATTTTTTCAGGAGCAAGCAAATGATGATCAATACGTAGGCGAAATTTAATGATTGTCGATCATATCCTTTGCTTTTTTAATAGCGGAACTAAAAATGATGAATATTAAGTTTTGATAAAAAACTAATACTAAAAAACCCTTGGTTTCGCTTATTAGCAAAACCAAGGGTCGCAGAGCTCTATTCAATTGTCGAGATTCACCATGTGAATTAACATTCAGTTCGACACTGCAGTGTAGGGAGAATAATCGTATCCTAGACTCTTTATTTTCTGTATAATTTTGCACTTTCTTGTCCAACATAAAGTCCGACTGCTCGATTTTCTCTCCAAACTCTAGGAAACTCTGAAAGTGGAACATTGGTTGGACCAACATACGGTGAAATTTCAGGAGTAAAAGCAGGTCGTTTTTTTGTATGGATAAACCAATCAGTAAAGCCTCCACCTGAAGGATTTGGTCCCGGATATACGAGAGAATATCCTGTCAGTTTGCCAATTCTTTTAGCGTATATGTGATCTCGGCTATAATTTGCTGGAGGCTGCTTGTAGTTCCAGTAAAGGATTCTTCCACTGCTATGGTAAGATACAGCTATTTGTGGATTGATTTCGTTAACTAGTTTTAACACAGCTTTCGTTTCAGCTGCAGTATGAGGGGATTTACCTTTATAGTTTTCGTAATAAGGTTTACCTGGATTATTTTTGATTGTTGCCCATCCTGCGTTATATTGACGATTCAAATCTACACCTTTCGCATTGGCTTTCCAACGTTTAAAGTTTTTACTCCCATTATTCATTCTAATTAGGGAGTTATGAGTGCTTTTAGGAAAGGCTTGAAGTCCGTGTTGTTGAAGGGTTACACCGTCAGGATTAACCATCGGAATAAACCAAAGAGTAGTTGAATTCAAAATGCTTCTAGCACTGTACCCGCCAATTTTGCTATTCCTTTCATATGCTTTTGCATATTCTTCTATCATGTACATATTTAAATTTGTCGTAAGCCATTCGCGTGCATGATGTGACCCGTTGATAAAGGCTGTTGCGTTCCCTTTCCCGATAGAAATGGCATAAATGTTTCTACCATACTCTGACTTGCCTACAGATTTGTAAGTAATTAAATCAGGATATGCATTTTTTAACTTTTTAATGTCGCTAGCCATATTGTTATAAGTATACGTTTTATGCGGGTTCACAATTCCAGCATCGTTTTTATGAATATAGCCCGTATGTTTTTGACCTTTCACATAAATAGTTGCAATGTACCAACTATTATTAAACGGACGGTATTGAATCGCTCGTCCTCTAGCATAACTTTTTAGTTTTTTAGAACTTTTGGATGTTTTACTATATACGTAAGTCGGTTTAGCAATAGCATATCCTTTGATTAAGGGTGATTGATTAGTAACGTCTTTTACGTAGATATAGCCAGTACGAGCTTTACCATTTACGTAAACAGTTGCTCTATACCAGTCTTTATTGTACGGCTTAAATTTAAGCAGATGTCCTCTACTATAACTTTTCAATTTCGTTGAGCTTTTTGATCTCGAGCTATACACTGATGTTGGACTCTTAGCAGCATATCCCGTCAAAGAGGGTGCATTCGGGCTTACATCTTTCACGTGGATATAACCTGTTCGTGCTTTGCCGTTAATATATACGGTTGCATTAAGCCAGTTTGAATCATGTGCTCTATACTTTAAAATGTGCCCTTTTTTATAGCTTTTAAGTTTCGAAGAATTCTTTGATGTCGAACTATAAACGGTAGTCGGGTTAGCTATCGCAAAACCTGATAGTAAGGCATTCTTATCCTTTACATCTGAGTGATTGATATAACCCGTATGTGCTTTTCCATTAATAAAGACCGTTGCTTCGTACCAATCAGAGGTAAATGAACGGAACTTTAAAATGTGCCCATAATTATAGCTTTTTAATACACGTGAATTTCTCGATGCATTCGAATACACACGCGTAGGGCTTTTTCCGCCAACTCCTTGTAAGTGGGATGTCGTCGTCACTTCTGTTTCTACGTCCTTGGCATGAATGAAACCTGTTTTAGATTTACCGTTTAAGTAAACCGTTGCAATGAACCAATCGCTATCGTAACTGCGGTATTTGAGGATATGTCCCTTATTGTAGCTTTTTAACACCTTTGAATTTCTAGACGTTTTACTGTATACGTGTGTTTTATTTGCTAGAGCAATTCCTCTTACTGATTTTGATTGATCTTGTTCCCCGACATTTTTTGCAAAAATATAGCCTGTCTTAGGTTTCCCATTAATATACACGGTAGCTATATGCCATTGTGACGAGAATGAACGATAAATGAGACGATGATTGTAGTTGTAAGTTTTTAATATTTCTGAGTTTTGCGAAGGAGTTGCATAGATTGCAACAGGTTGTTTTAAAGCTGCACCTTCAAGTCTTTTTGATTCTGATGTAATAATATCGATATCTTTAGAGTGAAGATAACCAGTCTGATTCTCACCATTAATTTCGATTGTTAAAGTGTACCAATCTGAATCGTAACGGTGGAACTTAAGAATATCCCCTTCTTGATAAGACGTTAAAACAGGTGCTCCAAGCTCAGGTTCAGCATAAACATTTGTCGTTTTTTGAAGCGCTACACCGCGTAGCTCTTCCAATTCCGTTTCAAGCTTTTCTTCTGTTTGTTCATTGGATTCTTTCTCAACTTGTTGAACTTGTTGTGATACAGAATCAGATGTTTTCTCTTTACTCTCTTCAGAAGAATGACCATTGTCTGGTTGCTGTGAAGGAGTAAGGTCTACTTCATCAGTTGTAATCTCTTCTTGACCCAATGCCTGTTGTACCTCTAAATTATTGTTCTCCGGTTGAGACGAGGTAGCACCAACAAGCGGGGGAGTGATTTGAAAGAGTAAAAGAAACAAAACGATAAAAATTTTAAATTTTGAAAACTTGAGCATAATTATCCCCCATAAGTTTTATTCATGATTGAGCAGGTTCAAACATCCCTCCCTTCATAAACCTTTTATCCTAGCACTCATTTACTATATCGTGCATAAATTAGAAAAGTTTAGAACGATGATGAACAGTTTCAAAAGTATGTACGAGAAAAATTAAAATATGATAAGTTATTGTTGAGCGAAATTATAGAAGTCAGGTGCGGTGTTGGTTAGAGTACAAGCAATTATAAGAAAAAAGGAATGAAGTGCTAAGAGTTATGTGGTAAAACTAAAATTTATGTTCGGAAGGGAATTGATATGCGTAAAATAAAATCATTAGCAAAGAATGTTGTAAAGACAATTTTATTTCGATTTTCAATGCCTCTTGAAGCTTATAATTATTTAGCGAAAGGAAAGAAACAAATAAAGCGTAATAATGTAGATAATGCGATTGCTATATTAACAAGAGGAGCAAACGCATTTCCAAATAATTATCAAATTAGAGCTCAACTTGTTGATCTAGCGATGCGCGAAAAAAAGTGGAAACTGGCAATTCAACAATGGGAAAGAATTTTAGAAATTAAAGCAGGTAAGTTGAAAGAGCAAGCATTCCTAAGATATTCCAGTGCCCTTCAAAATGATAAAAGGCTTAACGATGCAGAAAAAATTTTATTCATTGGCTTAAAAACTTATCCTAAAAGTGAAAAAATTTTACATGCGTTAGCAAACCATTTATCAAATCAAAAAAAATGGAAAGCTGCAGCTACAGTTTGGCAAAGTTTGCTCGAATTTAGAGATAGGGGATTAGTATTAAACGCTTATCGAAACTTGGCATTTGTTTATATAAAGCTATATGATTATCAAAAAGCCGAAGCAGTTTTACAGGATGGACTCCAAAAATTTCCAAATAATAAAAAATTAAGGTTATTATCTGTCGATAATGCGATTTACAGATTGAAGTGGTCAGAAGCCTTACAAAGAATAGAGGAAACGATTTCCCTGTATGAAAAAAGGGCTCCAATGAACTTATACATTAAGGCTTCGGTTGTAAACCAAATAGCAGGTAGTGTTCATAAAGCCAATCAATTTTGTAATTACGTTTTAGAAAATTATAAAGAGCGGCTTTCAAAAGACAAAAAAGGGTATAGAAAATTTGTCATTTTTAATAATGGAGAAACTAGAATCGAGTTTAATAAAAAACTTCAACGAACTGAAACTATTGTCATTACCTTTGATTCTTTAAATATGGTATGGAAGAACCCGTCTTTCGCTTTTAAATTATTAAGTCGACAAAATGTTGATATTCTAGCTGTAAGGAAGAAAAGACCGAAATCTCATCATCAGGATTTATCGATTGAAGAATTTAAAAAAGCTGTTCATCCTATGATTAGGAATTATCATCAGAAAGTAGCTTATGGTTATAGTTTAGGCGGGTACTGTGCATTATACTATGGTTCTAGCATTGACAGGTGTACAATTCTTTCACTTGCTCCTAGATTATCGATACATCCTCGTTACGGAAAGCCTGAGGAAATCGAAAAGTTTAAGTTTAAACACTCTTTGAAGTTACCTTCTAATTTAAGCGTGAATCCTATTATTGCTTATGATCCAAAACAAAAAATGGATAACACTTTTGTGAAAGAGGAAATAGTTCAAGCGTTTCCAAACGCTGAATTAGTTGAAATTCCTTACGGTGGCCACGGGATAGCCCCTCACCTTTTAAGAATGGGTCAATTAAAAGAGTTTGTGCTAACTGTAGTTAATGATAATGAAATTCCCAAATATAACAGAAAGAAAAAAATTAAGTCTAATATTTATTTTCGGGTATTAGGACAAGCGTGCTTGAGAAGAAATAAACTTAAATGGGCAATGGCATTAGCAGAACGTTCATTAGAATTACTTCCTACTGATAAATACGGGATTAAATTAAAAGTAAACGTATTAAAAAGAATGGGAAGGTCTGAAGATGCGATTCAATATTTAAAGTCTGCTATAAAACTTGTACCTAAATCGTTAGACATTAGGGAATCTTTGATTGATTTATATTTACAGATTGAAGATTTTAATCTTGCTGAGAAAGAAATAAATAAGGCTGTTAAAGATTTTGGTGAACTAGATTCTTTAGTTAACCGACTGGAAATATTAATTCATAATAAAAGTGTTATCTATTAACTGTTAAATAAAAAGCTAGAGAGCACCCTTTTTAATGAACGAGCATGTGCGATTAAAGAAAAGTGGGAGCAAGAACGATCGTGACTTAGTATCAAGTACGGTTTAGGCTAGCTCTAGTCCTGAAATCATTCTTAAAGCCCGATACCTTAAAGGTTTCGGGCTTTAATTTGAGTTTAACTTAAAGCAATAATTTTAAAAAAAGAAGAATCGAAATTTAGTGATTAATCAAGTCTTTTTTAATCATTTGTCTTGCTAAAAACGATCTAATTGGAGGGACTTTAATTAATCGTTCGTTTACGCTTTTTCCTTTGGTTACAAGATATTATCTTTTAACAAAAAATCAATAATTCTCTTTGTATTTAAATTATCATTGAATGAATTGATTTTTTTATATTTTTCTTTATATTCATTTTCTAAATCATAGCTTCTATCAATCGCATTTTCTACTAATTGTATTAACTCGTTAGTATTCACTGCAATTGGTCCAGGAGCATTATCTTCATTAACTGGTGGGACAGCCTTATATTTTGTAATTAAATACTCTTTATCTTCCCAATAAAAAATTGGATATGCCCCACGATATATAGCATCATAAATTGCGGATGAAAAGTCAGAAATAAAAACTCTGGCTACTTTTAATGCGTTGGAGGGACTAGTTCCCAATAGATCTCTATATTTTGGTGTTTTTTGGTAGATATACTCAGAAAACTTATTGTGAGACACAACCATAAGATTGTTTCTCATTCCTGCTTTTTCAAAAGCTTTTATGACTTTAATTATTGATTTATAATAAGTTGTCTGCTCAATGTTTCCATTATAGATCATTCCTTCTTCCCAATATCTATAAGTTGGCATATACACGATTTTATCTGATGTTTTATCTAAGTTGGCGAAATCAAAAGTTGCTAAACCAGTATACAAAAGATCTGTATCGTCGTATCCCATTTTATAAAACTCTTTAGCTTCTAATTTAGAACTAACTACATTTTTATAAATATTATACGCTGTGAAATCTTTATGGAATATTTTTGCCATAGGATTCTCTACGGGTTTGGCAAACATAATTCCATGTTGCAAAAATACTAGTGGGACCTCTTTAATTTTATTTATAATTGAATTTACAAAGATACGATCATTAATCACATGATTGGATAGCTCACTACTAATAAAAAAATCAGCGTTGAATATCGATAAATAATGTCTAAAAGAAAAACGCTTGATTATGTCTTTACCATATTTGTTTTTTAATTGATAATAGTTATCTGCTTTTTTATCTAAAACAAAGAAATTTTTCGAGTTTAAATTGTCTAATTCCTTTACTTTTTCAAAAACTCTAAACCCTGATTCGTCAGCTTTCGATGCTTGTTTTTCGAAGTATAAATTGACGTTATACTTTTTAGTTTTAAAGAAAACAATTGATATAAATTTTGCGAGTTTTATTTTTAAGGTATTGCTAAAAGAGTACATAGGTGAATATGGAACTATACTATAAGTAGCTTGATTATGAATATTTGTTCGCATTGCAACAATTTTGTTATTAATTTTATTCGTTGCATAAACTTTTAATGGCATTTCCTTTACTTTCAATGGAAAATTATGCAAAATATAATCATTAGAACCTAAATATAGTGGATAATGTACTTTTTGACTTAAATCCAAATCACTCGCTTTAATTTTAAAGTATCCGAATTGCTTTAGAAATTTAACACGTTTAAATGGTCTTTTAAATTTCGCAATTAAATGGTCTGTATTGCTAACATATAAAAAATCATATTTCCCAAATGATTGATATGCATGATGAACCATTCTTCCATATATATAAAAATGCTTACCTAAAGAAAGTACCCTAAGATTGCTTTTAAATTGTGTTACTTCTTCTGGATTATCTTTTGATAAATATACTCCGTTTTGTCTTAAATAAATAAAGTATTTTGTACGATTAATCATAAATATTGCTAAAATATTTCCGTGCGCACTTTGGTATTTTTTAACAACTCTTTTTGGGAAAATCTTTTTAGTTTTTTTCGTCAATTCGATTTCTTTTTGGTCATTAAAAGTTGTCCGTATCTGGGTCAAATTATGATCCCGCAACTCAATAGAAAGATTTTCATGGATGGCAATAATCCTGAATCTGTACTTGAAAATTTTTAATTTTTTTCTATGTGGGTAATAATAGATTGCTAACTCATTGATACCAAATTTTATTTTCCCTAACAATATTCTTCTTAATTTTGTATCTTTTATAGGTAATTCACATTCAATTAAAGTATTCACTCTTCTCGGTGTTAAAAACTTATCTAAAATAATTTGTCTTCCTATATAAGGAATATCAATCACTATATCTGAAAAACTTTTCTTTTGAATATTGATATATTTAGAATAGTTTTCTATAGAAATATCAAATACTTCCTTGAAACCATCTTTACTTTTTTCAGAGTAGTTAATCCAATAAACAGCGTTATTCAGAACATAAACATATATGGTTTGATTATTTTGTAATTGTAATTTACACATGATTTGATCATAACCATTGTAATTTTCGGTGATTAAATAACTTCGGTTGGTTGAAGTATTTATATCTAAGTTTATTTTTGCAGTTACATCAACTTTTTTAAGATAAATCGTTATTTCTTTATCACTTTCAATAATTACATCAATTAAATTACTATAAAGCATTTGTTGTTTCATCAGGTCTTTCTCCTTGTTGTGTTATGCTACTAAAGGATTTTAATAACAAATGATGATAATAAAAAAATAAAAGCTGTCGAGAATACTCGTCAGCTATATTTTTAAGTAAGGACTCTTTGACAAAAAATGAGTACTAGAAAAAACAGTTACTTGTTTTTAAACAAAGACTCTACAATTCTATAGCTTGCAAACCCATCATCAAGAGGACAGAATTTTTGTTTAAAGTTTCTGTATCTCTCTTTATATTCGGTTTTCACTGTCTCAATATTTTCGATACTCGTTATAATTTCATCAGTGTTATATACAAGTGGTCCAGGGGCTTCTTTTTCCAAATCCATATAAAACCCTCTTAACTGATCTCGATAATTTTCTAAATCATACGTATAAAATAACATTGGTTTTCCGGTATTGGCAAAATCAAACATAACAGAAGAGTAATCTGTAATTAAAATATCTGCGGCAAGAAGAAGTTCTTGAATATCTGGATAATCGGATACGTTATGGACGAAATCTTGTAGTGATTCTTCAATTTTTAATTTGTTACTAACAATGACATGCATTCTTAGCAGTATAGTATAGTCTTCTCCCAATCTTTCTTTCATTAACTGCAAATCCATATTGATGTCAAAATAAAATTTATTTCCTCGTAAAGTTTGATCATCTCGAAAAGTAGGAGCATATAAAATAATTTTTCTATCTGGTTTAATATGCAATTTGTTTTTTATTTTTTGGGCAAGCTTATGTCGGTCCTTTTTGTAAAATAAATCATTGCGAGGATAACCGATTTCTAATATGGTTTTGTTAAATCGAAAAGCACTTTTAAATGCTTTCGTTGCATAAGGGCTCGGCGATATGAGATAATCCCAATTTTTTACTGCTGCGCCAACTCGTTCTACATAATCGTCACTACGACCGTGTACCTTTTCTATATCATACAACATTTTTTTTAACGGCGTACCATGCCATGTTTGAAGATAGACTGTTTGAGGTCGCTTTTTAATATACGTAGGGAAGTTCTGGTTGTTAACCCAATACTTTGCTCGAGCTAAATAGAAATAATACTTAGGTGATAACCGCTTGATTTTAATCGTATTTCTATTGTCAAATCTCACATTTCCATTGTTTACCCAAACATACTTATATTCTAATCCCTGTTTTAATAGTTCTTCATAAATAAATTTTGGGCTGTCTGCATATTGTTTTCCAATCCCGCTTTCAAAAAGGATTAAGCTGTTATTTACTGGAAGTAACTTCCGAGTAATGTTGTAAAAAAGCCTCATTGTTGGAAAATAATACCTACTTTTCCTAAACCTCATAAATATCTTGTCAACTATTTCACTATCTAATATTTTTTTATACATTGATTTCTTTTTGGCTTTTTTTACAGCATGATAAATTCTTTGGGAAGCCTGTGTATCTTTATATTTTAAAAATTTAGCAGCCTTTTGCTTGTGTTCTAACTTCATTTTAAAATTATTTTCGGCATAATTTTCGATATGGGTTAAAACTTCAGTTTCCTCAAATGTTATGTCTCCTGGTAAGTCTTCGTCTAAATCAAGGTGCGACCCTTTTTTGCCAATAAATCTTGCTCTGTCAAATTGATAATAGAGAACGGGTTTGTTTAAAAAACTAAAATCAAATGCCACGCTAGAATAATCCGTTAACATCATCGCACTTTCTTTAATAAGATGTTGGACATCAATTTCCCCTTGACTTACTACTTTAATAGGCGAGTCTTGAAAGTAAGGAGTAAAAACTTGCATGTTTGGATGTAGGCAGAAAATGATTTTAAAGTTATATTTTTCAGCCAGGTCATGTAATGTTTTATTATTAATCAAAGAGCGATACCTACTAAAGTATTCACTTTCTATAAATCTATCCTCGCTAACTAACCATTCTCGCCATGTTGGAATAATTAACAATTGTCGTTTTGGGGCTATATCAGGTTTAAATAGACTGTCAAATCTCGATAAACCCGTTACTTGAACTTCTTTAGGTTCATATCCGAAGTCTTTAACGATAATGTTTTTCTCAAAGTCCGAACTAACTAAAAACAAATCAGTATCAAAACTAGTGGATGTTTTCCCATAAAAATGAACTGTGTTTTTGGTACCAATTACCCCATGTTGTAGAAAAACTTTCGTTGCTTTTACTTTTCGTTTAAATTCATCCGTTCTCAACGGATATAAATAGTCGGCATGATGAGAGCCGATGATTCTAGTGGCTACTAAAACATAAAGAATGTGTTTTTTTGATTTAAAATGTAAGATATTCCCATAACCTTCAATGTTTTTTAATTCTGGTGAATCCTCTTCGATGACGTAATAAACATTTTTGTTTGGATGGTTTTCCCTCATATATTTAAAAAAATGATAACCTGTATCTTGAGCTTTATACGGTCTTTCTCCAACTAACCAAATATCTTTTGGTCTATATATCAATCTTATTAACCAATACCATCTCATTAATTTTTTCATATATTTGTAAGTTTCGGTATCAAAAGTTTCAATTTGAAATGATAGGTTAAAAAATCTAATTGTGTAGTATGGGTTTATTGCTAGTGTTTTATTGATTTTTTGCGCAAAGGCAGATTTTACATTAAATTTTGCTTTAAATCTTGGATTGCCTAGTCTAACTCGTATACAATCATCTAAGTGATTATAATGTAACTCTAAATAAACATCATAGATATCTTCATTCAGTTCATAATGATTAAAAATATGATTTAAGTCTAAATTAGCTTTAAATTTATATCGGTTTAATCCGAATTTCTTTTGTGTCTCTTTTTCTAATAAGTTAATTTGAACATCAATTTTAGCTTCCGTACTACTTTCTCTGCCTTTTAATATTAACTGACTTGATTTTAATTCAAAAGTTCGCGTGAAAATTTTACCAACGATTTTCAAATGATTTTTTTTAGATTTTAAAGTGTTTATTTGTGTGGTAGCTCTTGCTTCTAATGGATAGTTTACAGCTAGAGAAATGTTTCCCTTATTTGTTTTAAATAACGTGTATACATCGCCTTGTACCTCTACAGATTTTAAGCTTTCAGTAAAAGTATCTTTAAACCTACCTAAACGAATAGGAAATTCTAAAAAATCTTCTCCATTTTTTTGTGTTGTAGTTGCTTTATTTTAAAGTGGACCCCATCGTCAAGACAACTTTTTTATAAATTTAAGGTGCATTGAGTTTTGCTCCTTCCTATCTTGCCA